>NZ_JBDPMC010000180.1:0-2456 GCF_039871625.1 Micromonospora sp. B11E3
CGTGCCTGCTCACAGCCGGTGGACAGGTCCACCACCGGGACACCGGTGATGTCCAGCTCGACCCGCTCAGCGACCAGGCCGTCCAGGCCCAGCAGCCGGGTCGTATCGTTGATCATGCTCGCAGCTCATCACTTGTGACCATCCGAACTAGACACTCAGATGATCACTGACGGGCTGCGAGCCCTTCACTCTCGGGTCGGCTCAGCCACAAACCCCGCTCAAGTTCGAAGAGCCTAGATCGTCGGCTTGGCTCGAACTGATCATCCGATAGCCGCTGCTTCTTCCACGCCCGAACTTCAACCGTTTGAAGTGCTCAAACCGGGATTCCCGCCCGACAAGTTCAGCGGTAACCGTGTCCTTGCCGTGGTACTCGCGGAACACGTCCGCAAGTACCCGCCCGTGTTGGTCGAGCTGCCCGACATCACCACGGGGACCCCCAGGGTCATTGCGTTCTGGGGTAACTGCTGGTCACGGCGTTGATCAGGTCGTGTGAGCGGCGGTTGGCTT
This sequence comes from Micromonospora sp. B11E3, assembly GCF_039871625.1. Lineage (NCBI taxonomy): Bacteria > Bacillati > Actinomycetota > Actinomycetes > Micromonosporales > Micromonosporaceae > Micromonospora > Micromonospora sp. B11E3. Next base: position 508 of record NZ_JBDPMC010000180.1, read on the forward strand.
GGCGGGTGGCGCGGGCGATGTTGGTCGCGCCGGTGATGCGGTGCCAGCCGATCGCGGTGTTACGTAGCGTTGCGATGACGGCGGGTCCGTTGCCTGTCCGGGCTTGGTGGAGGTCTTCGCGGAACGTCACGTCGCGTATGTGATGGAGGCGGTTTTCGATGTGCCAGTGGCGGCGGATCCAGGTTTGCAGGTCGCGGGGCAGGGCCTGGCCGGCGGGCAGTGACACGGTCAGGTAGGCGGTCTCGCGGCTGGTCTTGCGGGCGACGATGCGGGTGCGGGTGATCCGCACGGCTTGCTGGGCGTGTGGGAAGGCGATGCCGCCGGGCGTGGCGACGGTGACGGCTTTGACGGTGCGGGTTTCGCGGCGGCCGTGGCCGCGGTCGCGGGTGCGGTCACCGACCGGGATCTGCGCCCAGGGCAGCCGTTTGAGCTGCTTGAACAGGGTCGGCTGGTTGGCCTTCACCTGTACGAGCAGGTGCGCTCGGCGGGCGGTGACCTCGTCGGCGTGCCCGGTCTGGGTGTGCAGGGCGTCGGCGATGAACAGCACCCCGGCCAGGGTGCCGAGCACCGTCTCGACGGCGTCGAGCAGCGGGGCGAACGCCGGGATCTCGTTGCTCTTGGTGTCCACGGTGACCTGGGCGAGGACGATCCCGGTGGTGGTGTCCAGCGCGGAGAGCAGATGCACCTGGCGGCCGTTGCCGGTGCGGGCGCCGCGCAGGGTCTTGCCGTCGATGGCGATCACCGTGCGGTACCGCCTCGGCGCGGTCACCGCGACGGGAGTGCGGGTGCGCAGCCAGCCGGCCAGGACGGTGCCGAGCAGCGTGTCGTCCAGGCGTGTCAGGAGCCGCCAGACAGTGCTGCCGACTGGCACTCCTGCGGTGAACCCGAGCCGGTCCTGGGCGCGCTCGTCCAGGTCGTGCAGCCAATCCGTGATCGCGGCGAACGACGACGCCCCGGCCATGACGGCGCAGACCGCCATGTTCACCGTCGGTGACTGGCACGGCCTCGGCGGTGGAGGTGGGTGCAGCTACGGCCAGTGCAGGGATGAGAGATGATGCCATCGGCGGGTGGGGCCTTCCTCGGAGTCGTGAAGCGTCGCAACTCCATGATCACCGATGCGGCCTCACCCGTTTCTTACGCCTCCACGAGGCCGAACTCGTCCCGAAACTCCTGGTCAACGGCCCGCTAGTCGACTACGCAATCGCCCTGCGGGGACCCCCGATCCGGGGAAGCAGGCGAAGCGTCGGGCGGTCCCGCTGCTGTTCACCGACGAACAGGGCAAGCCGATTCATGATCAGCGCTGGTCCGACCTGTGGCGTGGTTGGCGCAAGGCGGCGGGCTGGCCCGAAGAAGAAGGGAGGGTCCACTCTCTGCGGCACTACTTTGCGACTCGTCTGATCACCTCGGGTGCCGACCCGACCGACGTGCAGAACGCACTACGGCACTCCAGCCTGCGGATCACGTTGGAGACGTACGTGCACTGGTGGCCGAAGAAGAACCGTCGCCGAAACATCGTCAGCACCGCGCTTCGGGAGGCTGCGGGTAACCGCTCAGGGGTTGCGCTTCCGGGCTGAGTTGTGCCGGATCTGTGCCCGATGATCAATGGCCAGCGTTTCCGCTGGCCATTGATGTTGCTGGTGGAGCTGAGGGGATTTGAACCCCTGACCCCCTCGATGCGAACGAGGTGCGCTACCGGTCTGCGCCACAGCCCCTCCGCCGGCGAACCGGCGTCGGTCCCACCCGGCTTTCACCGGGCGGGCCGGCGACAAGACTAACAGCCCACCTGCCCCCCGCGCGAATCACCCCTCCGACACCCGAGATCCCCGCCCCGGCGCAGTGATCGACTCCATGTCGCCGACATGGCGAGGTCCCCGCCATGCGGATACGCCCATATCGCCGACGTAGCGGCATCCCCGCCACACAGACGCGCCCATATCGCCGGCGACGCG
>NZ_JBDPMC010000181.1:0-2370 GCF_039871625.1 Micromonospora sp. B11E3
GCTCAAACTCCAAGTACCAAGCCCGCGGACCCAACGTAGACCGGCATAGCTACAAAGCCACCATCGCGATCGACATCATCACAAACCATTGCGAAACACCCGCCGGACCTTAACCGAGCGGCGTTGGCACTAGTCTGCGTTGTCCGGGCGCCCGTCGATGAGGACTGTGAAGGTGGCGGCATGGTCGGGTGCGCCGTCGGCCATGCTGCGTATCTCCAGCCACGCTGTCATCCTGTTGATCGTCTTGCAGTACCGCAGGAAGGCGCCACCAGCATCACCCTGGTGGATCACGAATCGCCAGCCAGCCGCCTCGATGTCCGGCCCGACGAGGGCGATCAGTTCGCCCAACGCGTATGAGCGATCCACGTTGTACTCACGCCATACGGTCGCAAACTCCGGTCCTGCCGCCTCTTCCCGCTCCCGAGAACCCGGCCGGTGGTCACAGGCGCGCGTGTTGGATGTCTCCTTGAGCAGCCGACCGTTCGGCGGGGTCAGCGAGAATGCCGGATCCTTCTGGTATGCCGTTACCGCGGCAGCTTGGTCGTCCGGAGTGGAGTTGCAACCCCACCAGCGCGTCGTTTGGACTGCCATTGCCGCCAGCGTCAGCAGCGCGGCGGCCACGAGAACTCGGACGACAAGCCGGTTGCGCCGCGACGGGGGGACCGGGTCACCGTCGTTCGTCGTCAATTGATCGCCAAGCCGGGAAGCGCGGGGGTGGGCTCGTTCATGGGTATCTCCGAGGGGGAGCCGCCGTCGTCGGGCTGTGGTTCACGGGCCTTAAATCTAGCGATGTTCTTCGGGTCGTTCAGGACCCTCGGTGAGGATCCGCTGGCGTTCGCGGATGCGGGAGGTGTGCCGTCCACGGAGGCAGGTACAGGGCCCCGTAGTCGAGGCTGGGTGGAGCCACCGTCCTACGAGGTGGTAGTCGATCGGGTGCTGCCGGCCGGGGAGGCCGACCAGTCTGGTGGCGGCAACGAGGCAATCTGCGTCGATTGGGGTGCCGCGCTTCAACGAATCTGCAGCGAGGCGGACCGGTGAGGCAACCTATGCCGGCGAGGAGTTGGCGCAGGTGAGCGAGGGCGAGTCGGAGGAAGTGGTCTTCAGGCGGGAGAGGCGCCGGCCGATCATGGCATCGCCGACCATGGATGGGCAAGGCTCAAGGGCCTCTCGGTCGAGGGATCTTGCGGCGCCACCCAATCGCCTTGGCAACTTTATCGATCGGTGCCTCCAACACCGCCAAGCGGCAGAGGAGCACCCAAGAACATCGTGAGCGGGTCGGCACTCTGGGCGATCTTCGTCGCATGCTGCTGCCACCGCATCGGGACCTTCGAGGCGGGGCGGACAGCTGAGCTGGCCGAGTGAGGTGGCCGCCCCGACGCTGCAACGTCGGGACGGCCGAATTGTCCAGATCTGGATGGAGGCCATGATGAGGACAACAAAGAGACTACTCGCTGTGGTTGGCGCCTTGTCGCTGACCGCACTGGGTGGCGCTCTGGCGGTAGCGGAGCCGGCGCTCGCGGTGGACACACCTCCCCCGCTTGCCGCCGCACAGGTGAAGGGGTCGATCGCCTACCTGCGAGCGGCGTACGGGGTATCGGAGTCCGAGGCACTGCGCCGACTCGATCTGCAGCGGATGAATGCCGTTCTCGACAAGGAGCTGGCCACCCGTTACCCGGACACCTTCGCAGGTGCAGAAATCGATCAGGCTGGCGGTGGGCTGCTGGTCATTCACGCGACCAACCCCACCGTCATTGCTCAGGCTGTCCGCGACGTGCGGGACGTCAGGCACATCAAGGTGGTGAGCGCCAAGTACTCGCTGAAGGAGTTGAACAAGGTAGCTGGGGAAATCGACGCCCAGCTCAACACCCACGGGGGCAAGCACCGCGTCGCCGAGGCAGTAGCCGATGTCCAGCAGAACGTGGTGGTGGTCTATCAGCACGCTGGTGAGCAGCAGGCGGCGAAGGCCAGCGCCGCGGAACGCAAGCGGCTGGAGAATGCGCCCCCGGCCACGGTGGACGCCCGGATCACCCAGGCGACGGCTCGGCACGGGGGTCGGGCCGTGATCCGTCAGATGATCGGCGGCACGGAGAAGATGAAGGTCGCCTCCGGTCCGGCTCTGACCGGCTTGGTCAGCACGCCGAGTTGCAACCCCGAGTACTGCGGCAAGCCGATGCGGGGTGGCCAGCGCCTCGATGTCAAGCGCAATTCGTTGTCGCCCACCTATCCGAGCAGCGACGCATTGAGGCTCTTCGAACTTGAGCGGGGTTTGTGGCTGAGCCGACCCGAGAGTGAAGGGCTCGCAGCCCGTCAGTGATCATCTGAGTGTCTAGTTCGGATGGTCACAAGTGAAGAGCTGCGAGCATGATCAAC
>NZ_JBDPMC010000182.1:0-2338 GCF_039871625.1 Micromonospora sp. B11E3
AGTGGTAGACCAGCTTGTGGTGGGGGAAGTCGGCCGGTAGCGCGTCCCACTGGCAGCCGGTGCGGTCGAGGTAGCGGATCGCGTCCACGATGTCGCGGCGGGGGTAGATGATCGGCCGGCCACGTCCAGTGCCGGCCGGGACGTGTGGGGCCAGGACAGCCCACTCGGCGTCGCTGGTGTCGGAGGGATAGTGCCGTGGCCGGGCGGTGGGCAGGTGAGCATCAAGGGCGGCCGGGGTGATGGATGCGGCGACACCGGCGACAAGGTGTACAGACAGGGTTGGGCCTTCGGTCGTGCCGGTTTAGTCGCCTTTGCTCGTACCGGAGGCCCTTCCTCATGTCACGCCGCCACGCTGGCGCGATCACCGCAGTCGACCTTTGCCGCGCGCCCAGCGATGCCCTGAAACCCTTATTTACCAGGCTCTTATTTACCAGGCTCTAAGAGGGCATCTCGTCTGGATCTAGGCTGATACACGCTGGTTGATGCCTTGCCGGCTGCGAGGATCTTGAGTCGTGATGATCGACGTATGACGACCCCTCGCCGCCCGTATCGCACCGATCTGTCCGACGCCCGGTGGGCGCTGATCGAACCGACCATGACCGCCTGGCGGGCTGCCCAGGGCGGCCTGGGCCTCCGTAAACCCGTGCATGACCTGCGGGAAATCGTCAACGCGATCCTCTACGTCAACCGCACCGGCATCGCCTGGGAGTACCTGCCCCACGACTTCCCCCCCGTACAAGACCGTCCACTCCTACTTCACCCGCTGGGCCGCTGACGGCACGACGGAGACCATCCACAACCTGCTGCGCGGCAAAGTCCGGCAGGCAGCCGGCCGCGACACGGAGCCCACCGCCGCGATCATCGACTCCCAGAGCGTCAAGACCAGCAGCAACGTCCCCGAAGCCAGCCAAGGCATCGACGCCGGCAAGAAGATCAAGGGCCGCAAACGGCACCTCGCCACCGACGTGCTCGGCCTGCTGCTGGTCGTCATCGTCACCGCCGCCAGCATCTCCGACACCGCCGCCGGCCGCGACGTCATCGACCACCTCGCCGCCACCCACCGTCACATCAGCACGGTATGGGTCGACTCCGCCTACCGCACCACCGTCATCGAACGCGGCGCCGCCCACGGCATCACCGTGCAAGTCGTGGCCAAAACCCCAGGCCAGAAAGGATTCCAGCCCCTACCGAAGCGATGGGCGATCGAGCGCACCAACGGCTGGCTCATGCTCCACCGCCGACTCGTCCGTGACTACGAAACGTCACCAGGACACTCGCGGGCCCACATCCACTGGGCCATGATCGACAACATGAGCCGACGACTCACCCACGAATCGACACCATCCTGGCGCGACTTTCAACCCGAAGCGGGCACTCCACCGCACATCTGAACGGGATGCCCTCTAAGAGCGGCGGTTGTAGCTTCCAGCCCGAAATCAACGGCAACGCTGGTCAACCGGCTCTCGGCGCGAGCAGCACCGCTGTCCTGCGGCACCTGCTCTGACCAGCGTTGTCGTTGATCTTTCGCTGTCTACTTACCGGGAGGCCTGTTCGCCCATGCCGCGCGTCTGGATGTGTGGTGGCTCACGTGTGGGTGGGGATGGCTCGTGTCGCCGATGTCGACTACCGTCACTTTACGGTGAGGGGTGCGTGGCTCTCGGTGATCGACATCTTGGGTGGTGGTGGAGGCGTCGGTCGGGTTGCGGGGCGGGGAGTTGGGGCCTCGGCCGCCGGGTGGGGGCAGTGCCGAGGTCATCGCCGACGAGGTGGTCGGGGGCTGGGGTGGCGGTCAGCGCGGTTGACTGATCCGCGCTGGGTGCCCCTGATCCGGGGCGGGGAAGGGAGCGTTGCGCGTTGGCCGCCGCCGTTCCGACCGTTGAGCTCGACGAGAGCGCGATGCGGGTTTTGGAAGGGTTCACCGGGTTCAGGTTGTCCCGGGCGAAGCTGCCGTTGTTGTGGCAGGACATCGGTACGGCCGAGGTGCTGGAGCATCGGGTGCGTACGGTGCTTGGTCCGTTGCTGGAGCAGGCGATCAGGGCGGTCGGGGAGGCGGGGGAGGGCGAGGTCTTCGACCGGTTCGTGGCCCAGACCGTTCCGTTCGTGAGGAAGATGGCCGAGACGGCTGACCTGCTGCTCGCCGTGATCGAGGCGGAGAAGAAGTTCTTCCTCGAGACGGAGACCGGCAAGCGTACGGCGGTGGCCATGTTCAGCTTCATGCAGGCCGAGTTCGCCGTCGCCGCCGCGATGTGGTTCTGGAATCCGGTGGGGGCGGCGGCACACGTCGCCCAGACACGGTCCGTCATCCAGGCGGTCCTGCGTTCGGCGTTGGTCCGCTCGG
>NZ_JBDPMC010000183.1:0-2269 GCF_039871625.1 Micromonospora sp. B11E3
CCTGAGTGGATCTTTCTGGCTAGGCACCCGAAAGATCAGCAGAAGTCGTGCTCGCCTGCTATCCAGCCCTCAACATCAGCGTTTTCATTACATAACCGGACAATACGAAACAACGCCGGGGCCCTGCTGCTGTTCCAGGTCGCTGATGCGTTCGAAAAGGCGACGGCCTTCCGCACCTCCCGCCCGTCCCTCACTTTCGGGTCATCTGGCCAAAGCAACGGATGCGCCCGGGTTAGCGACCTGGAACGCGAGGGCTGGACCGACCTCGTACCCGCTCCCGCCCCAAGGACCACCGGTCAGGTGACAGACTCGTGAAGGAAGACATGTTCGCTACACAGGTCCTCGCGGAATGGGCTGCTGGGGTAGACGCTGTGCCGCCCCCGGTCGGCGAGAGCGTGCGGACCCATGTCATCGATACCCTTGGTGCTGCGGTCGCCGGGGTGGGGACGATCAACTCTGCCACCATTCGTGCTGCTGCTCCCGCGATCTGGGGGCGCGGGACGGCGGCCATGTGGTTCACCGGCCAGTCGACGACCGTCGCGGGCGCCGCCTTCGCCAACGCCGCTGCTTCCTGTGCGCTCGATCTGGACGATGGACACCGGCAGGCCGCCGGCCATCCCGGCGCCGCGGTCGTTCCCGGAGTGCTCGCGGCTGCGGCCGGATCCCCTTGGAAGGACGTTCTCGCCGCGATCGCTGTCGGTTACGAGGTCGGGGTACGCATCTCGGCGGCGAGAGACCTGACCTCAGTTCCCACCACCAACACCGGAATCTGGGGTGGTCAGGCCGTTGCTGCGGCCGTCGGGACCCTCCGCCGGCTCCCTCCGGAGCAGATCGCCCATGCGATCGCGATCGCCGGAATCACCGCTCCGAACCAGTTCGCGACGTCCTACACGCGTTTCCGTGCCAACAACGTCAAGGAAGGAATTCCCTGGTCAGCCGCGAACGGGATCCTGGCAGCGACTCTCGCCGAAAGCGGCTTCGCCGGTCCCATCGATATTCTCGACAACGACCAGATCTTCGATCGCGACCGGATTCTCACGAATCTCGGAGAGCCGTGGAGCATCCAGACGGCCTACATCAAGCCCTACAGCTGCTGCCGATGGCTTCACGCACCCATTGACGCCCTGGCAGAACTGCTCGCGGCCGAGGAGATCGATCCGGCTCAGATCACCGGCATCCACGTCGAGACGTTCGGCCGGACGCTCACCCTGAGCAACGAGATCGCGCCGACAAGCATCGAAGGCGCTCAGTATAGCCTCCCGTTCTGCATCGGCCTCGCAGCGGTCCGCGGTCCTGATGCACTGCTGGTGCTCTCCCACGGCGACCTGCACATTCCGCAGGCTCGTGACCTCGCTACGAGAGTCACATGGAGCATCGATCCCGAATTCGACGCTGCGTTCCCGGCCGCGACCCCGGGCAGGGTGACCGTTCAGACGGAGCGCGGTGCCTTCATGCGGACCGTGACCGCGCCTCGCGGCGAGCCCAGCAACCCGCTGTCGCGGGCTGCCGTCGAGGCGAAGTTCCGGGCGGTTGCACAAGAGCGGATCAGCGAAGACACCGCATCACAAATCCTCCACGCTGCCGTGTCAGCTGGGAATGCGGACGACATCCTTCACCTGCTCGGAGCCGAACAGCCGACAGCGATCCGCGTGTGAGCCTCTGGCCGCACCGCTGACGCCCCAGTCGCCCGGCGGCGGACCGGGCGACTGGGGTAACCAGCAATACTGCCCGCGCCCTGTTGGAAGGCCACGCCCCACGTGTGGTCGCCGACGTGCACCCTACGCAACCGCGCCGCCGACAACCCGGCTCCCGGCCTGCAACGCGCCGCCGCCTACCTGTGTAGGTATACAAACTGTGAGAGGGCGGTCCGAAGATGTTTGAGTTGATCTAGACTTTGCGTCTGGTTGGAGATCTTTCGGCCGGTTCGCTATGGATAGTGACCGGCCGATGTGGTGGAAGGTGAATCCTGGTCGTGACCGTCGGGCGGCTGCGGCGTTAGGGCGTGTCTTGTGGATCTTCGAGGGCGGATCCGGTAGATAGATTGGCGTGTCGCGACGGCATGAACTGACCGATGACGAGTGGGTGCTGCTGGCGCCGTTGCTGCCAGCGGACCCGCCGCGTGGGGGCCGGTGGCGGGATCACCGGACGACGGTCTCGGGGATCTTGTATCGGGAACGTACTGGGATTCCGTGGCGTGACCTGCCGGAGCGGTTCGGCCCGTGGAAGACGGTCTACCAGCGGAAACGCAGGTGGGCGATGGACGGCACCT
>NZ_JBDPMC010000184.1:0-2248 GCF_039871625.1 Micromonospora sp. B11E3
GCCATCGCATCGGTGGCCGGCCCGGATCCGATGTTGCCGGTGCCGGGTGACGGGTACTGCATGCTGTACGCCTTCATCGCCACCGATCCGATCGGGGTCCGTGACGTGCTGCGCCCGCACCTGCCCGAGGAGTTGGACCAGTTCCTGTCCGATCCCGGCCGGGTGCGTACCAGCGTGGTGGGGCTGGTCGGCCCGGAGGAGGTACCCCCCGGATCCCCGCTCGGACAGGTGAGCAAGCTGTTGCAGACCCACGTCCGGCGGTACCTGGACAGCAACGCCGGACAGTTGCCCCCCGAGGTGACCAGGCAGCGGATCAACTTCCGCGAACAGCGTGAGCAGCAGGTGGCGGACCTGAGCCACCAGGAGGTGCTGGACTGGCTGACTTACCTTGGCAGCCCTCACGTCACCGACGGCAGCCCTCACGTCACCGACCGCGGCACGTACGTCACCGACGCCAGCATGCTGCCTCCGGACGTGATCGCGCACCGGTACCACGCGGTACGCGCCATGGCGATGCTGCCCGGCGGGCCGCCGGATCTCGGCGCGCCGACGGACGCACCGCAGCGGCAACTGGACTTCCTCACGCAACACGGCCAGGGCTTCCCGGTGGGGAACCTGCACCCCGACACGGCCCGGAACTATCTGGTCAGCGTGCTGACCGAGTCCGACCGCCAACTCGAACCCGACGAACTCGCCGTGGTCCGATCAACGGTGGACAACTGGCAACAGCAGTGGAGCGCCCCGGCCGCGGAGTTCCTCGGCCCCCTGCTGGCCCACGCCACCGGCCGCCGGGTCACCATCTGGCGGGTACCCCGGCAGGGAGCGCAACCGACAACAAGCGCCGAGTACGGCCCGGACACCGGCCGCCGGCCGGTCGACCTGTACCACGTCGCGGCCGACCCGAACAACCCGACCATCCTCAACCACTACAACGCCGCCGCCGTCAACGACGACCAGCAGGGCACCGGAGCTTCCCATGCGACATCCGCACCGGTCCCCACCCAGCCCCGGCAGGCGCAGGCCGGCCAGGAGCAACCGGCAGCGCAGACCTCGTCGCCTCCCCGACTGACGGCCACCGTCAGGTCGCGGCCCCACCCCGACCAACTGAACCCAGAACCAAGCACCACACCACTAAAGCGGCATTACCTCGGTCAGGGACTGACCGAGACCACCTGGGTCAACGACGACGACGACGTATACGACCAAGAACTCGTGCTGATGAAAGAGATCACAGACAAGGTCCCACCAGACCCGGCATTGGACGACGCCTTCCCCTGGCGCGACCGTGACGACCCGCGCGGACGGGTCTATGAACCCTTCGCCGACGACAAAGGCCAGGTACACCCCGACGTCCGTAAAAACGCCCACCTAATCACCGCCAGCATGGACTCGCCCAAACAGATCCTGAAGGACATCGCCAACGACCCGCACGACCCCCGGCTACCCCGCCTATCACACGAGGAGTGGGAGCGCCTGTGGCCCCTGCTCGATCAGATGGTCGCAGCGGAGATCATCCGACTGACCCTCGGCGAATCAGTAGAAGACCCAGAGGTGCTGGAGGACCTGTGGCCCCGGCTCGACCCGAAGGTCGCAAGGTTCCTCCGCCGATATTTGAAAGACCCACGAGTAGCAGTCATCCGCATGACCAAAGAACTCCTGGAGCCTCACGAACGCGGACGCGACCGACTCGAAGGCAAGTTGGGGTTGGCCCTGGCCACCCTCCTGCAGAACTTCCTCATGGAACTGCTCGGCGCGTACCTCGGCGCCGTGCTCGAAAATAACCAACAAATAGCAGTCTGGGAACAAGACCACCCGCAGTACCCATCCTATTCGGCGGACCTCGAAACCCACCGCACTTCCAACGAACACCCTGGTCGTCGGCCTCGCCGTCCGCGACTTGAGCCTCAACGACGAGTCAAGCGCACCATCGCCATGAGCGCCGAAGGCGCCGCAAACTCCATTGCTTTCGCCAACACCGCACTCAAACCCGGCACCAGGGAACCCGACATCCACCGCACCAACTCGGTGTTCCTGCAATTCACCGTCAGGATCCCCGACAAAAACATCAAAATACGCAGACAGGAGATCCTGATGCTCTTCGGTCTGAACAACCTATTCGACCCTATTATCAACCCCAATCGCATCGTCATCGTCGACTACGGCCCTTCCTACTTCGCCGGGGAAAACGCGGAGAAGAATTTCCCACCCATCAAACAAGAAACCGACACCACGCCCCCACCGACCTGAC
>NZ_JBDPMC010000185.1:0-2166 GCF_039871625.1 Micromonospora sp. B11E3
TTATCAAAACCATCGCCCGCGACGCCTACGGCTTCCGAAACCCCGAAAACCAACGCCTACGCACCCGCACCACCACCACGCGACGCCACCGCGGACACCTCAACCCCGCTTAAGTTCGAAGAGCCACTATGTGCTGGCTGGCAATACGCCGGTGCTGGTGCACAACTGCGGCGAGGACATTTACGAGGCTGGCGGAAAGCACGGGGCGACCGCTCGCAGCACTTCGCGCGGAATGAACAGTGCTGAGCCGACAAATGGTCAGGCTGCCTTGGAGAATTCGGTCCAGGTAAAGGGGACGTCGCCCAGACGCGTCGGAGTTGATAGGGATAGCGGTGAGATCGTCGTACTCGACCGGACACGCCAAGCAGCATGCGGGTGTGACGGCGCCGGCGGGGTAAACAACATCTGGCATGGACATGTCAGGCCGTGGGGTGCTCTGCATGTCGACATGCAGAACGCGTTGCGCCGAGGCGGACTTGTCGATCGTAAGGGGAACATCCGTTGATGGATCCAGTGCAACCTGATCCCGCTTGGCGTGCAGCGATGCTCGCCGCCGTTCATGGTAATGGTCTCGCGGAGGCGACTGATGCGTTACTGTCCCTCACCTACCATGACCCGGATCGTGCTTGGGTTGAAAATATCTTGTTAGATGTGGTTGCAGACGATGACATCGAAATGCAGGTGCGATCATTAGCAATCACGTGCCTGGGGCACCTCGCTCGTATACACCGGGAAGTCAATCGGAAAGCTGTGCTGCCTGTATTACAGGACTTAATGCAAAGCTCCGCGTTCGGAGGAATCGCTCAGGATGCCCTGGACGACATCGAGACCTATGCCCTTCGGTCGAAGTAAACGGGAGCGGGCTGTCTCAGTAATGTGTGTTGGGTGGCTGTGGCGCGAGACTTTCGCGTATGCGGAGCGTGTCGGTCGGTCCTACGGGTCGTTGGTGGTTGGTCTGCGTTGCCGTCGGGGTTGCCGTCAAAGATGTGCATCACATGTGCATGGATTGATGGCTACGGTAGGGGTAGTGGTAGTGCGCCTCGTTTCTTGGTGCTGGCGCATGCTGGGCCGAAGTTGCGGTGGCGTGCCGCGTAGCGGTACGGCGTCGATCGCCGGAACCACAGGTTGGCTCCGTGGTTGAGCGATCGTCACGGCCTCAGCGCCGACTCGGTCAGCCCTCGGTGGTGGCCGCCCTGGTGTCGGTGGGCGTGCGCGCGGGGCCGTAGGCCGTAGCGCGTGCGCGCGGCCAGGCCGACAGGCCGGGCCGTCTTGATCCTGTAGAGCAGTTTTGAGCCAGTCGGATCTTGGTCGAGGGCCTTGGTCCGGCTGGCTTACTGCTTCGGTGCGCGGTCGCGGCTGCTACGGGGACGCTTGGCGGGCGGCGAGGGCTGGTCGCCGTCGCTGGCCCGTTGGAGGTGTTCGGGCTGCTGGGCGAAGTTGCCTCGGTCGGCCTGGTATTTGGTCACTTCGTCGATGAGGTCGCTGTTGGTGTCGGCGTGGCGCAGCAGGTCGTGTAGGGCTGCGTTTTTGTCGTCGGCGGTGCGGGCGTGGTGGTAGCGGATTGTGATGGCCTGTTGGTCGGCGAGGTAGGCGGCGACTCGGCGGCGCAGGTCGGGGTCGTCGATGGGTTCGCGGAGGACACCGCCGCGTAGGAGGTCGAAGGCGTCGGGGTGTACGAAGGTGCCTTTGCCGGCGACGCTGTAGGTGATGCGCCGGTGTTGGAGTTCGCGTAGGGCGCGTTGGGCGGTCATGGAGGCCACGCCGTAGAGGTCGGCCATCTTGCGGGCGGACGGTAGTGGGTCGTTGGGGTTGAGGCGTCCGTCGCGGATCTGGTCGAGGATGTCGTCGACGACCTGTTGGAACAGGGCTCGCTTGTCGTCTGGGTCGTGGGCCATGCGCTGATCGTAGCCGTCACGGGCTGATCAGGCGAGACAGGCGTCACATGACACTCGTGTGGCCAAACCTCTTGACCGTCACGGGTGTCACGTGACACATTATGTGCACGGGACGCACGCCGCACTGGCGTGGACCGGAGTAGAGGCAACGCCGCTCGGTTAAGGTCCGGCGGGTGTTTCGCAATGGTTTGTGATGATGTCGATCGCGATGGTGGCTTTGTAGCTATGCCGGTCTACGTTGGGTCCGCGGGCTTGGTACTTGGAGTTTGAG
>NZ_JBDPMC010000186.1:0-2145 GCF_039871625.1 Micromonospora sp. B11E3
GCCATGATGGAACAACGGGCACGGACACTCCTGACGATCACGAGGCGTAAGCACCTTCATGATCATGGATGTCCGTGCCCGCCTCGTATCCGGGGCAGCGCGTCTGACCTATTTGCGCGGGCTCTTATTCACTGGTCGCAGTTGTTCCGGATCCCGTCCCGTTTCCTGTGGTTCAGCCTCCCCGGCCGGTCGATCGAGGTTGCGCAGCCTGACGTCGCAACCGTGAAAGAAGTCGGGCCGGCATTCCGGCCGGCACTGACCGATGCCGACACCACGGCATCGGATCAAGGAGGTGGCACTACGGACCGCCGACAGTTCCACGCCCTCGCTGCCCTCGCGGGCATCGCAGCATCCGGCTCCCTCGACCTGCTCGCCGCACCCACCGACGCGCCCCGGAGTATCGGTACGGAGCAGGTAAGCTACGCCGGCTCGCTGGTGGACAAGTTCCGCCGCGCCGACGCAGCGGTCGGGGCCAACCAGCTCTGCGACATCGCTATCCGGGTACACGCCCAGCTATCGATGTGGGCGGCGAAGGCGACCCACAGCCGGGACGTTGGCGAAGCCCTTCAGGCTACCCTCGCCGACCTCGCCATAGAAACTGCCTGGCTCACCATCGACGCGAATCGCCGTGTGGAAGCCAGGGCTTACCTCAACGAGGCAATCACCAGGGCTCGCTTCATCGATGATCCGCAGATGGAGGTACGCGCCTTCGCCCACCTCGCGCTGCTGACCTGTCAGGACCGTCCCGGCGAGTCGCGGCACAGCGCCGAGGCGGCACTCAGGTCCTCCGCTGGGTGGGGTACCCCACGGCTGGCCACGCTGCTGCACCTGCGCATTGCGAGAACGTACGCCACCCTGAACGACATGAGCGGCTTCAACCGGGCGATGAGCAGGGCTCAACGCGAGTTTGAGCGCGGTGCGAATGAGGACGACATGCCGTTCCTCCACTTCGTCACCGCGCAGGAGATCAAGGGCATCGAGGGCCTTTCCTACCTCGCCCTGGACAGACCTGAACGCGCCGCCGACGCCTTCCGAACCATCACGGAGAATCCCTCCCCCGCTCTCCGGCGTAACCGGATCTACTACTCGGTTCAGCTCGCCGATGCTGCTTGCAGGCAGGGCAACCTCGACGAGGCAGCGCACACGGCGATGAACCTGCTGCCTGAGATTGACCAGGTAAGTTCGGGGCGGGTGAGCCGCCTCTTCGCGCAGGTCCGGTCCAGCCTGGGGCGACCGCAGCGATCGACGGCCGCAAGCCGGGAGTTCGTCGAGGCGTACGACCAGGCGGTGAAAGGATGATCGAAGGGCTGGATCTGCGGCATTACACCGCCGAACAGGCGGCCGGGCTAATCGACCAGCTCATTGAGCTGTACCTGAGGGTACACGCGGACGGCGACGAGTTCCACAGCGAGGACCGGTACCGCCGCCAGCTTGCTGGCCACACGCAGCGCGACGGCTGGGACTTGGTCACCGCCACGGTCGGCGGCGAGTTGGTCGGATACATCTACGGCTTCCCGCTACCCGCCCAAACCAGGTGGTGGGCCGGTATTCGCGAGCCCTTCCCGGCCGGGTTCGCCGACGAGGACGGGCAACGGACCTTCGCCATCAGCGAGCTGATGGTGGCCCCTGACTGGCGACGCCGAGGGATCGCCAAGTCGTTGCACGACAAGATACTTGCTGGCCGTGCCGAAGAACGGGCCACTCTCCTGGCCGACCCGGACAACACCCCAGCCCAGGCCGCCTACCGAAGTTGGGGTTGGCAAAAGATCACCAGGCTCCGTCCAAGCTGGGAGCACGCGCCTACGTACGACGTCCTAATCTTGATCATCGAGCACAGGCCTCGGATGCCTGACCACCTTCGGCCGATCAATCAGCCTCGATCATCAATCTGACTTACAACCGAACCCGCCAATATCCTCCGAATAGACAACGAACGCATGCCTTCGTACGAAGACGCAAAGTACACGTCGCAATACAGTCGTCTGGTCCGGGACGCAGCCGCTCGGATGCTTTGTAACCCAATGAGCCTTTCCGCGTAACGGGTCGTGGCGTTGGGTGATCAGGTTGTGCGGTTGTGCTCGATGTGCAGGAGTACGAGGGCCGCCGCGGTGATCCTGCCGATGTTCCACGGGCACAGGCTGACGT
>NZ_JBDPMC010000187.1:0-2133 GCF_039871625.1 Micromonospora sp. B11E3
CACCTGCGAGGTGCCCTCTCGAGCGAAACGATAGAAGCGTCAGAACTCCTATCCTTCCAGCTCAGAGGGCACTTTCTGTCTCCGGGGTCCCACCGACCCGACATTCATCGGTGGATCGAGGCTCAGGACCACGGCCAGCAGGCCGACAGGCAGCAGCCTGGAAGGTGGATAGCGCCGGGACGATATGTAGCGGGTCCAGTCGCCGGCGATCGTGCTCATCGTCATGACGCCACCGACGCCGACGGCGAACACCGACAGCAGCCAGGTGCTGGTGAAGCTGCCGAGCGCGTACTGGCCGCCCCGACACCCCACGTTGACGTCGCCGGCGAAGGCCGCCACCAGTAGCAGCGTGGTGACCACGCCGAAGATCATCAGAATCAGCGTGGTCCGGACGAGCAGGTGGTACCCGTATACCGCGATCAGCACAGAAAGGAGGCCGAGAACCGTGTAGGTCAGCGCAAGGGAGCCGTTCCCCGTCGGCGTATGGAGGAGCCTGGCCGCGCCCGCGACCAGTACGCCGCCGCTGGACCAGATAGCGATGGCTGTGCCCAGCAGCATCATGCCCAGCCCGATGATGGACCCGATCAATCGGCCTCGTACACCGAAATGCGCCCCGCTCGAGGTGGAATTGTTGGTGGCGGTATGTGAGCCGATGACGATGAGCGGCACGAGTGGAACGAGCCCGATGAGCGTGCCCACTGTGATTGAGGTGAGCGATGCCCAGAAGCTGAGTCCGAACGAGACCGGGAGCCAGCCGAACGCCACGCTCCCGAGGGTGAAGCTGGCCCCGGTGCAGACGGTGAAGAACGTCCGCATCCCCGGTGAGGTCAGGCAGACCCCTCAGCTCCGTGAACGATCGAAATCAGTCCACGGTCGGCTTCCGGCCGACGCCGCCGAGGATCCAGACCTCCTCCGGAGCGATGTCGGTTTCGATGTCGGGCCGCCATTCCGGAACGAACACCAGGCCGGGGTCGATGAGGGGTGCGCCGTCGAAGAAGCGTTCGATTTGATCGCGCGTGCGGTGGGTGGCCGGATATTTGGTGTTCTTGTAGACCTCTGCGGCGCCACCAGCGTTGTCCGGCCTGGGGTCGGCGGTGGCGTGATTGATGACAAGGTAGCTACCCGGCGCCATCGCGTCGCGGAGGCGGGCGACGATCCCGTACGGGTCAGCTTCGTCGTCGATGAAGTGAAGGACAGCCACCAACAGGATGGCCATTGGCTGGTCGAAGTCGATCTGCGCCCGGGTCTCGGGGTGGTTGAGGATGACATCAGGATCGCGCAGGTCCGCCGTGATCACGCTCGTGGTCTTGGCTTCGGCGGTCTTCAAGGCACGCGAGCGGGCCAGCACCTGCGGGTCGTTGTCGACGTAGACCACGCGCGCGTCCGGCGCCTCAGCTTGGGCGATCTCGTGGACGCTGCCTTGGGTGGGCAGGCCACTGCCGATGTCGAGGAATTGCCGGATGCCCGCGTCGCGGGCCAGGAACCGCACCGCACGTTGGATGAACCCTCGGTTCTCCCGTGCCATGAGGATCACTTCGGGAGCTGCTGCGATCACCTTGTTCGCGGCTCGACGATCGGCTGCGAAATTGTTCCGGCCGCCCAGGTAGTAGTCGTACATGCCCGCAGCAGTGGGGACGGAGGGGTCGATGCCGTCCGACTGGGCTGAGCTTTCCGTGGTCATCTGTTTCTGAGTCCTTCCCCAAGCGCGTCCACATGGTTCGTCCAGATCCGATGTGACCTGACAGCCCCGCGAAGCGGCCCGGTCCGGTGAGCGACGTTCAGCAACCTTGTGACGGAATCATCATTCATCAGCGGTTACGAGCGTGATGTAGCCGGTGGAGTACACGGTTGTCGCCGCGTTCGGTCCGAGCGTGACGCGTCCTGCCGGCACCTTCTTGGCGAACACGACGAAGTAGCGCTGATCCGGGTCGTTGGTCGGGATGATCATGTCAGTGCGCTTGAAGCCCTGCTGGTTCAGCCACGCCGGCCACCAGTTGCTTACCTCCGGTGCTCCGCGTCTGTCGAAGGCGGCGTACACGGTGGCGTCGCGTGCGACATCGAAGACCAGGTAGTCCGCCGGGGAGGTCAGTCGCTTGTCGTCGCTGGCGCCGGGGATCAGCACTGCTCCGGTGA
>NZ_JBDPMC010000188.1:0-2121 GCF_039871625.1 Micromonospora sp. B11E3
CCGTCCGTGACTACGAACGGCTACCCAAGCACCACGCCGCGATGGTCCAGTGGGCCATGGTCATCGTCATGGCTCGCCGCCTCGCCCGTCACCAACACACCTGAAACCCTTATTTACCAGGCTCTAACTGACCCACCGATCGATACCCATCCCGGCGGGTACGACCACCGCCACGCCCGGGGGCGGCACCCCCGTCGCCACCAAGCCGAGCCTGCTCTTGTTCATGTTCGTCCCCGCTCTCGAAGCCGACGGCGGTGGCGAGGATGCCGAGCACCCAATGATGATGTGGGCGGTGCCGGTACCGGCGGCATGCTCGAGTCCCGCCGCGGTGTTTCAGGCCAGGAGAGTCTCCCGCATCCTCGCGCCCAGATTGATTCCGCCGACTACTCGCGGACCGGTTGGATCGTGGACGTCGAGGGTGTTGTTGCGGCGCATCAGCTCGCGGACGGGGGGCGGCAGCCGGGGCGGGTCGTCGATGGCCGCGAGGATCTGCCCGGCGGTCGAGATCAGTCGGTCGGCGAGGGCTGCGGCATCGGTGTCCACCCGTACCTGGCCGTACTCCCAGCTGGCGGTGGTGAGGTCGAGCACCTCGAACACGCGGGTCAGGAGCGGGTTCGGGTCGGTCACCTGGCCGAGCCGGGGCGCCCGGCTGCCGACCACCACGACGGCGGCGGCCACCTGCGCGTACGGGTGGAAGCCGCACGGCAGCGCGAACAGGGGCCAGCGCAGCGCCGGTCCGGCCTCCTTCCACAGCGGCCGGTAGTTTCGGCGGTGCACCAGGAGCCGCCGGCCGGTCCGTCGGTGTACGTCGTGGGCCTGGGCCTGTAGGTCCGCGTGGGCCTCGTCGGCGGCCTCGCTCACGATCTGGGCCGCCACCACCAGACCGTCGTCGTCGTGCAGCATCCGGGTGATCGCTTCGACCTGTTCCGGAAACCGGGCCTGCGAGCGGGCACCGTACCGGTGTCGGACGTCCCGCAGCAGTGCCTGCTGCCGCCCCGGATCGAGCTGGACTCGCCTGCTACCCAGCAACTGCCGGAGCCAACGCATCTCGCCTCGTTTCAGCCGCCGTCGCGGACCGCGGCAATGCTAGTGCGTCGGACGTCCCTCGTATGGTGGTGGGGTGGCTGAGCGATCTCTGACCTTGATGGCGGTGCACGCGCACCCCGACGACGAGGCGACCAGCACTGGCGGAATCCTCGCCCGGTATGCGGCGGAGGGGATCACGACGGTGCTCGTGACCTGCACGGACGGGCGGTGCGGCGATGGGCCCGGCGGGGTCAAGCCGGGCGACCCGGGGCACGACCCGCAGGCCGTGGCAGCGATGCGCCGGGCCGAGTTGGCGGCCAGTTGCGAGGCGCTGAAGGTCACTCATCTGGAGACGCTCGGCTATGCCGACTCCGGGATGATGGGTTGGGCGGCCAACGACGCGCCCGGCGCGTTCTGGAACACGCCGGTGGCGGAGGCGGCCGACCGGCTGACCGAGTTGATCCGGCGCTACCGGCCCGACGTCGTCGTCACGTATGACGAAAACGGCTTCTACGGCCATCCGGACCACATCCAGGCGCACCGCATCACCATGGCCGCCGTCGAACGGACGGACATCCCCGCAAAGGTGTACTGGACCACCGTGCCGCGCAGCGCGTTCCAGGAGTTCGGCCGCGTCATGAAGGAGATCGGCGTCGAGTTTCCCGAGCCGGACGGGCCGCCGGAGGAGATGCCGCAGCTCGGTCTGCCCGACGACGAGATCACCACCTGGGTGGACACGAGCGGCTACGGCGCGCAGAAGTTCGAATCGTTGGCTGCGCACGCCAGTCAGGCCGAGAACATCTTCTTCCTGCAACTCGGTCAGGAACGGTTCACCGAGCTGATGGGCGTGGAGACCTTCGTCCGGGTCCGCGACACCACCGATGCGCCGACGCCCGAGGACGACCTGTTCGCCGGACTGCGCTGACCGAGCACGCATGGCGGTCAGGGTCCGGTCCCTGCGCCGCCCGGGCTAGTGGCAACGCCGCTCGGTTAAGGCGTTGTGGCGGCTGTCGAGGGGTGTGTCGCTCAGGCAAACAGAAGCGGAGTTCCGGTATTGAGGTGAGTCACTCCAAGAAACCCTCGAGACCAGGAACT
>NZ_JBDPMC010000189.1:0-2018 GCF_039871625.1 Micromonospora sp. B11E3
CCCGAGTTCGACAGTTGGTGGGCATGCGGGGTGGGTTGGCGGCGGATCTGTGCAGGTGAGAGGGCTGACGCTCGCCTGAGACTGTCCGGTGGCGTGGGCAAACGGATTTGCCGTGGGTATTGTGCTGATCAGGATTGTTGCCTGATGATGCGGGCATGTACTTGCGGAAGATCCAGCGGCGGAACAAGGACGGGTCGGTGGTGCGCTACCTGCAACTCGCCCACAACCGGCGGGTCGGCGGCACCACGCAGGCCGAGGTGCTGGTCAACTTCGGCCGCGAGGATCGCCTGGACGTCGACGGGTTGCGCCGCCTGGTCTCCTCCATCAACCGCTACCTCGGCGAGGAGGACGAGGTAGCCGCGCCGTTGGGAGCCGAGGAGGCCAGGCTGCTGACGGTGGAGTCCTCCCGGCCGCTCGGGGCGAGCTGGCTGCTCGACGGGCTGTGGAGACTCCTGGGCATCGACACCGCCCTGGCTTCCCGCATCGACGAACGCAAGTTCCGCACCGACGTCGAGCGCATCCTCTTCGCGCTGGTCGCCAACCGGGCCATCGCCCCCGCCTCCAAGCTCGCCGCCGCCGAGTGGGCCACCCGCGACCAGGTCATCCCCGGCCTGGACGCACTGGCCGAGCAACACGCCTACCGCGCCATGGACCTGCTCGTCGCCGCTGATGTCCAAGGCGCCGTGCAGGAGGCGGTGTTCTTCTCCGCCGCCCACCTGCTCAACCTCGAAGTCGACCTGATCTTCTTCGACACCACCTCCACCTACTTCGAGCGCGACACCGCCGACGACCTGGACACCGAGGGCCCCAGCCTGCGCCAGTACGGGCACTCCAAGGACCACCGCAAGGACCTGCCGCAGATCGTCATCGGACTGGCCGTCACCCGCGAGGGCATCCCGGTGCGCTGCTGGACCTGGCCCGGCGGCACCAACGACCAGACTGTGATCACCGAGGTCAAGGACGGCCTGCGCGACTGGCGGCTCGGGCGGGTGGTCACGGTCTGCGACACCGGGTTCTCCTCCGAGGCCAACCAGAGCTATCCGCGCCGGGCCGGCGGCCATTACATCACCGGCATCAAGATGCGCGAGGGCTCCCACCGCGCCGAGCAGGCTCTGGCCCGCCAGGGCCGCTACCAGGAAGTGCGTGACAACCTGCGTGTCAAGGAGGTCCGCCTCGACGGCGACGAGGGCAGGCGCTTCATCATCTGCCACAATCCCGCCGAGGCCGAACGCGACGCCGCCCGACGCGAAGACCAACTCGCCGCGATCCGCGAGGAGCTGACGCGTATCAAGGCCGCCCGGGAAGCCGACGCGACCAAGGCGAAGGCCAAGGCGGCCAAGACCGGCAAGCGCCCCGTAGTCCCTTCGGACGCCCCGCACCGCAAGGCCGAGTGCGCGCTTCGCGACCATCCTGCCCTCGGCCGCTGGCTCAAGCAGCACCCCACCACCGGGCGGCTGTCCATCGACGCCGCCAAGGTCGCCGCCGAGGCCCGCCTGGACGGCAAGTACCTGCTGGCCACCAGCGACCCCGACCTGCCCGCCGAGGACATCGCGCTCGGCTACAAGAACCTGCTCGAGGCCGAACGCGCTTTCCGGACGATGAAATCGACCCTTGACCTGCGGCCGGTCTACCACCGCCTCGATGAACGGATACGCGCTCACGTGCTGCTGTGCTGGCTCGCGCTGCTACTGATCCGCGTCGCCGAGCGTCGCACCGAGCAGACCTGGCCCAAGATCGCCGCCGAGCTCGGCCGGATCCACCAGGTCACGCTCTCCGGCCCGGCTGGCAGCCTCCAACAGACCACCCGGCTCACCGACACCCAGACCAAACTCTTCACCGACTGCGGTGTCCCGCTCCCGCCAAAGATAAGCGGCCTCAAGACCGCCGAATAGCCGCCGAGCTGGGAAAACGCGCTTCGGAGCCGTGGGCAAACGGCCCCGAAGCGCCCTCATGCCTATCACCACAGGTCAGCCCGCAGATTCCCCACCGCCGCATGCCCACCGACTGTCGAACCCCGG
>NZ_JBDPMC010000019.1:0-103326 GCF_039871625.1 Micromonospora sp. B11E3
ACCGTGCCCGGCGTAGGGATCAAGCCTGACCGCCCGGAGCCGGGCACGGTCGCCCCCAGCCCCCAACAGCAACCAGCCCCAACAGCAGCCAGCAACCACCAGCAGCCAGCAACCACCAGCCAGCGAACAGCGACCAGCCCTCAGGTAGCGGCGATGGTGCCGGTCATCAGGAGGGCAAGGACCAGGGTGCCCACCGCGACCCGGTACAGCACGAAGACGTACAGGGTGTGGTGCGCGACGTAACGCAGCAGCCAGGCGATGGCGGCGTAGCCGATGACGAAGGCGACCAGGGTCGCCACCACCATCTGCGCCCCGCTCGGCGCGGCGGTGCCGGGCGCCGACGGCTCGAACACGTCGGGAATGCTGAACACCCCGGACATCACCACGGCCGGGATGGCGAGCAGGAACGAGTACCGGGCCGCCGCCTCGCGGGTGAGGTTGAGCAGCAGGCCGGCGGTGAGCGTGCCGCCGGAGCGGGACACGCCGGGGATCAGGGCCATCGCCTGGGCGAAGCCCATGACGACGCCGTCGCGCATCCGGAAGTGCTCCAGGGTGCGGGACTGCCGGCCCCAGTACTCGGCGAACGCCAGCACGAACGCGAAGACGATCAGCGTGGTGGCCACCACCCACAGGTTGCGGGCCGTCTCGCGGATCGCGTCCTTGAACAGGAAGCCGAACAGCCCGATCGGGATGGAGCCGATGATGACGTAACAGCCCATGCGGTAGTCGAGGCTGCTGCGGACCGAGCGGTCGACGATCCCGACGAGCCAGGTGCGGGCGATGCGCCAGATGTCCTTGGCGAAGTAGATCAGTACGGCGGCCTCGGTGCCGAGTTGGGTGACCGCCGTGAAGGAGGCCCCGGCGTCGCGCTCGAAGAACAGCGCGGAGGTGATCCGCAGGTGCCCCGACGAGCTGACCGGCAGGAACTCGGTCAGGCCCTGGACGATGCCCAGGACGATGGCTTCCACCCAGGTCACTCGCCCACCCCGGAGAGCTCGAGCGCCTCGGCGACCGTACGCAGGGTCTGCACGCCGCTGTCCCGGTCCGCGGTGAAGAGGGTCACCGACAGGGTGGTGACCCCGGCGGCCGCGTACTCCCGCATGCGCTCGGCGATGCGCTGCTTGGGCCCGAGCAGCGAGGTGCGGTCGACGAACTCCAACGGCACCGCGGCGGCGGCGTCGCGCTGCCGCTTGGCCAGGTAGAGGTCCTGGATCTCGCGGGCCGCGTCGCCGTAGCCCATCCGGGTGGCGAGCTGGTTGTAGAAGTTCTGCTGCCGGCTGCCCATGCCGCCCACGTAGAGCGCGGCGTACCAGCGGACCAGCTCGGCGCAGGAGGCGACGTCGTCGCCGACCACCACCGGCACCGACGGCACCACGTCGAAGCCGGCCAGTTCCTTGCCGGCCTTCGCCCGCCCGGCGCGGACGGCGGCGAGCTGCTCGTCGGCGAAGTCGGGGGCGTAGAAGATTGCCAGCCAGCCGTCGGCGATCTCGCCGGCCAGTTCGAGGTTCTTCGGGCCGACGGCGGCGAGGTAGATCGGGATCCGCTCGCGCGTCGGGTGGAAGCCCAGCCGCAGCGCCTTGCCCGGGCCGTCGGGCAGCGGCAGCGTGTGGAACTCGCCGTCGTACGCGACCTCCTTGCGCGCCATGGCGAGCCGGACGATGTCGACGTACTCCCGGGTGCGCGCGAGGGGCTTGGCGAACCGTACCCCGTGCCAGCCCTCGGAGACCTGGGGGCCGGAGACGCCCAGGCCGAGCCGGAACCGGCCGCCGGAGAGCGTGTCGATCGTCGCGGCCGTCATCGCGGTCGCCGCCGGGGTGCGGGCGGGGATCTGCATCACGGCGCTGCCCACGTCGATCCGCTCGGTCTGGCCCGCGATCCAGGCCAGCATGCTGGGCGAGTCCGAGCCGTAGGCCTCCGCCGCCCACACCACCGAGTAGCCGAGCCGGTCCGCCTCCTGGGCGAGCGCCAGGTGGTCGGCCGGTGTGCTCCACGCTGTCTGATATCCGAGGCTGAGCCCGAGTCGCACTGGTCCTCCCCATCCCGCACCACAAGGTCGCACCAGGTTACGCAATGCCGGCGGCGCGGCGGATCACCGGCTCACCCGAACGCCGCGCACCATGGGGCGGGCCGGACGGGCCGGGTGCCGGACCCCGGCCGGGAGGGCGAGCAGGAACTTGACGGAGGCGAGGATATCGGCGGCGGCGGGTTCGAAATAAGGTTCAACCATGCAACAGCGACCGCTCGGCCGAAGCGGGCTGGCGGTTTCCCGGCTCGCGCTCGGCACCATGACCTGGGGCCGGGACACCGACGCCGACGACGCGGCCGCCCAGCTGAAGAGCTACCTCGACGCGGGCGGCAACCTGGTGGACACCGCCGACGTGTACGGCGACGGGGACGCGGAGTCGGTGATCGGGTCGCTGCTGGGCAGCCTGGTGCCCCGCGACGAGGTGCTCATCGCGACGAAGGCGGGGCTGCGGCCCGGCAGCGGCCGGCGCCGGGACAATTCCCGGGGCCACCTGCTGCGTACGCTGGACGCTTCGCTGCGCCGGCTCGGCACGGACCACGTCGACCTGTGGCAGGTCCACGGGTACGACCCGGACACCCCGCTGGAGGAGACCCTGGCGGCGCTGGACCACGCGGTGGCCAGCGGCCGGGTGCGCTACGTGGGGGTGTCGAACTTCTCGGGCTGGCAGACGGCGCGGGCGGCGGCGTGGCAGGCGGCCTGGCCGGGGCGGGCTCCGGTGGTGGCCGCCCAGGTGGAGTACTCGCTGCTGGAGCGGGGGGTGGAGCGGGAGGTCCTGCCGGCCTGCGCCGCGCTGGGTCTGGGCGTGCTGCCCTGGTCGCCGCTCGGCCGGGGGGTGCTCACGGGCAAGTACCGGCACGGCCGGCCGGCGGACTCGCGGGCGGCGTCGCCGCACTTCGAGCGGTTCGTGGCGACGTACCTGGAGCCGCGCTGCTCGAGCATCGTGGAGGCGGTGGCCACGGCGGCCGGCGGGCTGGGGGTGTCGCCGCTGGAGGTGGCGCTGGCCTGGATCCGGGACCGGCCGGGGGTGACCGCGCCGATCCTGGGCGCCCGGACGGTCGGGCAGCTGCTCGGGGCGCTGCAGGTAGAGCGGATGACCCTGCCCGAGGAGATCATCGTGGCGCTGGACGACGTGTCGGCCGTGCCGGTCGGCTACCCGGAACGGGACGGCTGAGCCGGGCCGGCCGCCTCCGGGCCGCGGTGGCGCGCGTCCTGGAAGGCGTCACGCCGCCGGGGGTGGCGGTGGGCCCCCGGGTTTGGGCAGCATGGAGCGCATGGACTACGAATACGCGCCGCTGCGGTTGCCCTCGAACGTCGACCGGTTGACCGCCGCGGCGCAGCTGGCGATCCAGGCGGAGTTCTCCGGATGGGAGCTGGCCCGGGTGCGGCTGTACCGGGACGGCACGCGGCAAATCGTGCTGCGGCGCCGCCGGGTCAACCAGCCCCAGCCCGGCCTGTCGTACTGACGTCGGGTCGCCGCCGTACGGCGTCGCCCCGGGATCCGGCCGGATGGTCGGGCCCCGGGGCGTTCGCGGCCTAGTGGCGGTGCCCCGCGTGGTCGTGCTCCTCGTCGTCGACGTCGAGGAAGGGGTGCTCGTCGAGGCGGCCGATGAGCCGGTCGTCGGCGGCCGGCTGGAACGGGCCCACCGCGTCGTCGTCGTCGAAGGACTCCAGGTCGACCGGGCTGCCCACCTCGCTGACCATCACCACCCCGTCGAGCGGCTCCAGCTCGGGAACGTCCAGCGCGCTGAGCGAGCCGTCGCCGCTCTGCAGCAGCTCCAGCACGGCCTCGCCGACGCCCTCAACGGGCGCGGGCTCGTCCTCCTCGGGGGTGCCCTCGCGGCGGGCCGCCTCGGCCACGCGGATCAGGGCGGAGACGCTGGGGACCCGGTAGTCGCGGCGCTGGCGCACCGAGATGACCCGGGGGTGCGGGTCGGTCGGCTCGGCGCCCTCCGGCCCGCCGGCGAGGCGCTCGTCGACCTCGTCGGGATCGATGGACTCCACGTCCCAGGGGGTGACCTCGCCGAACGCGTCGAGCAGCAGCTCGTCGTACGCGAACGAGGCGTTGTTCAGGGCGACGTACGCCTGCCAGACGTCGTCGTCGTCGATGCGGCCCTCGGCGGCCCGAACGGCGGCCAGGTGTCGGCGGGCGGCGTCGATCACCCGCTCCAGGGCAGCATCCAGCTCCCCGTGCTGGTCGGTCATGTGCGTTCCCTTCGCAGTGGGGGATGGTCCGCGCCGGGCGGTCGGGCGGCGGACACGGTCAGCAGGACCGGAGGAACCGGTCGAGAACCCGCACGCCGAACTGTAGTCCGTCCACCGGTACCCGCTCGTCGATGCCATGGAACAGGCCGGAGAAGTTGAGGTCCGCGGGCAGCCGCAGCGGCGCGAAGCCGAAGCAGCGGATGCCGAGCTGGGCGAAGGCCTTGGCGTCGGTGCCGCCGGAGAGCATGTACGGCACGGGTCGGGCGCCGGGGTCCTCGGCGCGCAGCGCCGCCGACATGGCCTCGACGAGTGCGCCGTCGAAGGTGGTCTCCAGGGCGGGCTGGCGCTGGATGTACTCGATGTCGATGTCCGGGCCGATCAGCTCGCGCAGCTGCGCCTCCAGCATCTCCGACTGGCCGGGCAGGCTGCGGCAGTCGATGGTGGCGGTGGCCCGGCCGGGGATCACGTTGTCCTTGTAGCCGGCGGCGAGCCGGGTCGGGTTGGCGGTGCTGCGGACGGTCGCGCCGATGATGTTGGCGATCGGGCCCAGCTTGGCGATCGCCGTCTCCGGGTCGTTCGGGTCCACCTCGATGCCGAGCGCGTCGGAGACCTCCTCGAGGAAGGCCCGCACGGTCGGGGTGACGGTGACCGGGAAGCGGTGCCGGCCGATGCGGGCGACCGCCTCGGCGAGCGCGGTCACCGCGTTGTCGTCGTGGACGAACGAGCCGTGGCCGGGCCGGCCCTTGGCGTGCAGCCGCAGCCAGTCGATGCCCTTCTCGGCCGTCTCGATCAGGTAGAGCCGCTGCTGCTCGTCGATCGAGTACGAGAAGCCGCCGACCTCCCCGACCGCCTCGGTGCAACCTTCGAAGAGGCTGCGGTGGCGCTGGACGAGGTAGTGCGCGCCGTAGTCGCTGCCGGCCTCCTCGTCGGCGGTGAAGGCCAGCACGATGTCGCGGGCCGGGCGGACACCCGTGCGCTGCCAGTGCCGCAGCACGGCCAGCACCATGGCGTCGAAGTCCTTCATGTCGATCGCGCCCCGGCCCCACAGGTAGCCGTCGCGGATCTCCCCCGAGAACGGGTGCACCGACCACTCGTCGGCGTCGGCGGGCACCACGTCGAGGTGGCCGTGGACCAGCAGCGCGTCCCGGCCGGGGTCGGTACCCGGGATGCGGGCGACGACGTTGGCCCGGCCCGGGGCGGACTCGAGGATCTCGGCGTCGACGCCGACCTCGGCCAGCTTCGCCGCGACGTACTCGGCCGCGGCGCGTTCCCCGGCGCTGGTCTCGTTGTCCCCGGTGTTGGTGGTGTCGATGCGCAGCAGGTCGCGGCAGAGGTCGACGACCTCGTCGGTGGGATCGGGTCGGGCGGGGGCGGGGTCGCTCGTCATCAGATCACCTTCCGTGGATACCCGACCTTCAGGCCGGGAAGGAAACCGAACCCTGCAGAGCAGGGCAGGGGCAGCCGATGCGCCGCCCAGGCGGACCGGCGCGCCAACGTTACGTTCACTGGTTGGCTTGCTAGTTCGTGAGGCGTGACCAAGGCCGTGAAGCGGGCGTTCAAGTACCGCTTCTACCCGACCGGCGGGCAGGCCGCTGAGCTGGCGCGCACGTTCGGCTGCGTCCGGAAGGTCTACAACCTGGCGTTGGCCGCTCGCACCGAGGCGTGGACGTTGCGCCAGGAGCGGATCAACTACAACACCACCTCGGCGATGCTGACCGGATGGAAGTAGACCGACGAACTGGCGTTCCTCAACGACGTGTCGTCGGTACCGCTGCAGCAGGCGCTGCGGCACCTCCAGACGGGGTTCACGAACTTCTTCGCCGGCCGGGCCCGCTACCCCCGGTTCAAGAGCCGGAAGAAGTCCCGGAAGTCGGCGGAGTACACCACCAGCGCGTTCCGCTACCGTGACGGCTGGTTGACGTTGGCGAAGATGACCGCACCGTTGGACATCGTGTGGTCCCGGCCGCTGCCCGACGGGGCGACACCGTCGACGGTGACCGTGTCGCAGGATTCGGCCGGACGCTGGTTCGTGTCCCTCCTGTGCGACGACCGGGTCAACGTTGCCCCCACGTCCGGCGCGGTCGGGATCGACGCCGGGCTCGACAGCCTGCTCACCCTCTACACCGGGGAGAAGGTCGTCAACCCGCGGTATGAACGCGCCGACCGGGCGCGGCTGGCCCGCGCCCAGCGGGCGCTGGCTCGTAAGGAGTAGGACTCCCACAACCGGGCCAAGGCACGGCTGAAGGTCGCCCGCGTCCACGCCCGGATCACTGACCGGCGCCGGGATCACCTGCACAAGCTGACCACTCGACTCGTTCGTGACAACCAAACGATCGTGATCGAGGACCTGACCGTCCGCAACATGGTCACCAACCATACGTTGGCCCGTGCCATCTCGGACGCGGCGTGGCGGCAGTTCCGCACCATGCTGGAGTACAAAACCAACTGGTACGGACGCGACCTGATCACCGTCGACCGCTGGTTTCCGTCCTCCGCTGTGCTCGGCCTGCGGGAAGCTGGCCGAGAAGCTGCCGCTGAACGTAAGGACGTGGACGTGCCGGTGCGGCGCCGCCCACGACCGCGACGTCAACGCGGCCCGCAACATTTTGGCCGCCGGGCTGGCGGTGTCTGCCTGTGGAGCTGGTGTAAGACCTCAAGGGGAGTCCTCCCGGACGGGGCGACCGGCGATGAAGCAGGAAAACCCAAGGGCGACCACGGGAACCCCCGCCCATTAGGACGGGGAGGATGTCAACGCTTCTTCATACCAGCCGGGCCGGGCCGGGGCGCCCCGGCCGGCGCCCCCGTTTCGCCCGGGCGCGGCGCGGGTACCGCCGTTGCCGTCCCACGCCCCGCCGGGCACCCCCTCCCCACCCCGGGGGCGCCCCGCCCGCCAACCGAGGAGGGCACCAGCATGACCGTTCCCCTGCCCCCGCTGCCGCCCGTGCCCGAGGAGGGCTACCGACCCGGCGGGCGCAGCCTCGTTGACATCGTCGAGCGCGAGCATCGGCAGTTGCGCGACCTGTCGTACCGGATGACCGACCCGGGAATCGCGCCGGAGCGGCTGCGCGAGGCGGTCGAGGTGCTGACCGCCGCGCTGTCGCGGCACCTGTCGGCGGAGGAGCAGTACCTGTTCCCCGCCGCCCGGGCGGCGCTGCCGGACCGGTCGGGCCAGGTGGACCGGGAGATCGCCGCGGACGCCGACCTGCTGACCGCCCTCCAGGCCCTGACCGGCCCGGCCGACCCCGCGCTGGCCGCGGTCGCCGACCGGGTACGCCGGCACGTCGACGCCGTCGCCCCCCTGCTCGCGGCGCTGCGGGAGGTGGCCACCGAGGCCGAGCTGATCCGGCTGGGCAACCGGTGGGAGATCGCCGAGGAGGCCGCGCCGACGCGACCGCACCCGGGCGCTCCCGGCACCCCGCCGTGGAACCGTGTCGTCGAGCCCGCGCTGGGCGTGGTGGACAAGGTGCGCGACGCGGTGACCGGCCGGCCGACCTACCTGTCGGACCTGGACCAGCCGCCGGCCTGAGGCGACACCGGCCGGACAGCCAGAGATATCGGCCGAGCCCGATCCGTTCCAACCCTTCCGCCGATCGCCTCGGTGGTCCTACCGTCACCGTATGAATCTGGAGCTGCGACACCTGCGGGTGGTCTGCGCCATCGCGGAGACGGGGAGCGTGACCAAGGCGGCGTCGATGCTCGGCCTGGCCCAGCCGGCGCTCACGGCCCAGCTCCAACGCATCGAGCGGGCGCTGGGCGGCCCGCTGTTCGAGCGGGACCGGCGGGGCGCCCGGCCCACCGCCCTCGGCGAGCTGGTGCTGTCCCGGGCCCGGGTGCTGCTGCCGGCCATGCAGGGGCTGCAGGACGAGGCGGCCCGGCTGGCCGGCGCCGGCCCGACCCCCGCCCGGTACCGCTTCGGCGGGGTGAACAGCCCGATCCTCGGGCCGCTGGTGCGCCGGCTCGCCGCCGAGCACCCCCAGGCCCAGATCACCACGTACGCCTCCTGGTCGGCCGACGGTCTGGCCCAGCAGGTCGGCGGTGGCCGGCTGGACTACGTGCTGCTCGGCGTCTGCGGCGACGCCGTCCCCCCGGTCGGGTATGGGCTGACCTGGCGGGAGGTGGCCCTCGAACCGGTGCAGGTGCTGCTGCCGGAGCGACATCCGCTGGCCGGCCGGGACGAGGTGCGGCTGGAGGAGCTGCGCCGGGAGCAGTGGGTCGCCGCCCCGGGCGACGGCTGCTTCGGCGACTGCTTCGCCGCCGCGTGCGCCCGGGCCGGCTTCACCCCGCGCAAGATGTACGAGGCCGACGTGCGCGGCTGCATGGACCTGGTGGAGGCCGGCGTGGCGGTCGCGCTGTGCCAGGCCACGTTCCGCCCGGTGCCCGGGCTGGTGACCCGGCGGCTGGCGGGGGCGCCCCTGCGCTGGCGGCTGCTGCTCGGCTGGCACCCGGACTCGGCGGGCGCGGACTTCGCCGACGAGGTGTTCGAGGCGGCCCTGGCGGCGTACCGGGACTCGCTGGCCGCGCACCCGGACTACCTGGCCTGGCTGCTGCGCAACCCGGGCTTCGGGGTCCGGCGGGTGGGGCCGGTGGCCGGAGGCGCCGCTTCCGGGGTGCGAACCGCCTGACGGCGGGTAACTGAGCCCGCATGACCGATCTCCAGCCGACCCCGGACGACCGGGAGACGCTGCGGCGGGCCGCCGCCGCGCACAGCGCCGCCTCCCAGGACGTGGAGGCGTTCCTCCGCCGCCTGCCGCAGGTGCCCGACCCGGCCGACCTCACCGAGTACGCCACCCTGCTCAGCCGGGAGGAGCGGGCGCGCGGCGCGCGGCAGGCCGCCGCCGACGCCGCCGGCCTGCAGATCGGCACCATGGAGTCCGAGTGACCCGGCGCGGTGTGCGTCAGGGGGCCCGCGGCGGTGCCGCGGACCCCTGAGATCGTGCCGACGTCAGCGCCCTGTCGGGACGGCGTGCCGACGTCAGCGCCCTGTCGGGACGGCGCGCCGCCGTCAGCGCTCGACGAGCACGTCGTGGCCGAGGTCGAGCAGGGAACGCCGCCACTCGTCGTCGGCGTTGCCGCGCTCGGGCCGCGCGGCCGTCAGCGACCGGATCCGGTCGACCGTCTCCCGCATCACCTCGACGTCCTCCCGGGTCAGGTCGACCTTGCGTTTGCCCAGCACGTGCAGGATCTGCCGGCCCGGCTCGGGCAGGCCGAGGTCCGGGTCCGGCCCGAACGCCTCCTCCCCCGAGCCGCGGGTGAGCAGCCACCGCCGCAGTTGCTCCGAGGGGACGTTCACCTCGGCGTGGAAGTCGTCCCAGAGCACGTCGACCTCCGGGTCGATCCGCTGCTCTCGTGCCATCACGCCTCCTCTCCGGACGGCGGGCCGGGTCGCTCCGGCTCGCCGCCGCGCTGGGGACCCACGCCCTCCGGCGGCACCCGAACCCGGCCGGGATTGGCCGTCGGCGGGGTCACGATGGGCCTGGATCGTTCCGACTCGGGTTCGGTCTCCTCACGGCCCTCCTCGGGCTCGGTCATCTTCGGCCTCCGCTCGCTCATCGCGGGTGGGAGGTGTCGGCGGCGGTGTGCCCCCGGTCACCGGCGGCCACGTCGAGGGCCAGGTTCCCGTGCCGGGCGTCCACGGTGATCCTCTGCCCCGGCGAGACCGCGTGTTCCAGCAGCATCCGGGACAGCCGGTTGTCGACCTCCCGCTGGATCACCCGGCGCAGCGGGCGGGCGCCGTACTCCGGCTGGTAGCCGTGCTCGGCGATCCAGTCGATGCCGGCGACGGTGAAGTCGACCTCGATGTCCTGGGCGTGCAGCCGGCGGCGGGTCTCCTCCAGCAGCAGCTCGGTGATCTGGCGCAGCTGCTGCTGTTCCAGCCGGCGGAAGATGATGACCTCGTCGATGCGGTTGAGGAACTCGGGGCGGAAGTTCTCCTGAAGCCGGCGGTTCAGCCGCTCGCGCAGCTCGTCGCTCTCCTGCCGGCCACCCTCGCCGCCCCCCGCGAACCCGACGGTCCGCTGGGTGCCGGTGATCAGTTCCGAGCCCAGGTTGCTGGTCATGATCAGCACGGTGTTCTTGAAGTTCACCGTGCGGCCCTGGCTGTCGGTGAGCCGACCGTCGTCGAGCACCTGCAGCAGGATGTTGAACACGTCGGGGTGGGCCTTCTCGATCTCGTCGAGCAGCACCACCGCGTACGGGCGGCGGCGCACCGCCTCGGTGAGCTGGCCGGCCTCCTCGTACCCGACGTAGCCGGGCGGCGCGCCCACGAGCCGGGCGACGGTGTGCCGTTCCTGGAACTCGCTCATGTCCAGCCGGACCATCCGGTCCGACTCGCCGAACAACGCCTCCGCGAGAGCCCTGGCCAGCTCGGTCTTGCCGACGCCGGTCGGGCCGAGGAAGAGGAAACTGCCCATCGGGCGGTCCGGGTCGGCCAGCCCCGTCCGGGACCGCCGCACCGCCTCGGCCACCGCGCCGACCGCGTCGTCCTGGCCGATGACCCGCTCGTGCAGGTAGCCCTCCAGGCGCAGCAGCCGGTCCCGCTCCTCCTCGGTGAGCTGCGCGACGGGGATGCCGGTCGCCCGGGAGACCACCTCGGCGATCTCCTGCGGCCCGACCGAGGGCACCCGGCTCTCGCCGTTCTCCTCGCCGCGGGTCCGGCGTACCTGCCCCTCCAGGTCGGCGAGCCGGTCCCGCAGGGCGGAGGCCCGCTCGTACTGCTCGTCGGCGACCGCCTGCTCCTTGTCCCGGCGCACCTCGTCGAGCTGCCGCTCCAGGTCCCGTACGTCGGCGGCGGGGGTGCGGGTACGCAGCCGGACCCGGGCGCCGGCCTGGTCGATCAGGTCGATGGCCTTGTCCGGCAGGTACCGGTCGGTGATGTATCGGTCGGACAGCTCGGCGGCGGCGATCAGCGCCTCGTCGGTGAACCGCACCTGGTGGTGCGCCTCGTAGCGGTCCCGCAGGCCGCGCAGGATGGCGACGGTGTCGTCGACGGTCGGCTCGGGCACCAGCACCGGCTGGAACCGGCGGGCCAGCGCGGCGTCCTTCTCGATGCTGCGGCGGTGCTCGTCCAGGGTGGTCGCGCCGATCACCCGCAGTTCGCCACGGGCCAGCGCCGGCTTGAGCATGTTGGACGCGTCCATGCCGCCCTCGCTGCCCGCCCCGCCCGCGCCGACCAGGGTGTGGATCTCGTCCAGGAAAATGATCAGCTCGTCCCGGTGGGCGCGGATCTCGTCGATGACCTTCTTCAGTCGCTCCTCGAAGTCGCCCCGGTAGCGGGTGCCGGCGACCAGGCCGGCCAGGTCGAGCTGCACCACCCGCTTGCCGAGCAGGGTCTCGGGCACGTCGCCGTCGCAGATCCGCTCGGCCAGCCCCTCCACGATGGCGGTCTTGCCGACGCCCGCCTCGCCGATCAGCACCGGGTTGTTCTTGGTCCGCCGGGAGAGGATCTCCACGGCCTGCTCGATCTCGTCGGCCCGCCCGATCACCGGGTCGATCTGGTCATTGCGGGCCAGCTCGGTGAGGTCCTGGCCGTACTGGTCGAGGGTGGGCGTGCCCCGGTCGGGCCGCGGGCCGGGCAGCGGGCCCCGCTCGGCGCTGGCCGCCTGCAGCGACTCCGGCTGGATCCGGCCGGCGGCGAGCATCCGGCCGGCCGGCGACTCCGGGTTCAGCGGCAGGGCCATGAGGATGTGCTCGGGGCCGATGTAGTTGGCGCCCATCGCCCGGGACAGCTGGTGGGCGTCGAGCAGCGCGCGCTTCGCCGCCGGCGTGAGCGACAGGTTCGGCGGCACCTCACCCCGCGGCGCGCCGTCGCCGCGCCCGCCGAGCGCGTTGAGCAGCGCGTCGGGGTCCGCGCCGGCCCGCCGGATCAGGTCGCGCAACGGCTCCCGCTGCAGCGCCGCCCACAGCAGGTGGTCGGTGTCGAGGTCGTTGCTGCGCCGCTGGGCCGCCCGGCGGGCGGCGTCGGCGAGCATCTCCCGCGCGTCGGCTGTCATCAGCCGGGTGATGTCGACCCGGTGCGCCGGCCGGCGTCCACCCTCGGCCCGGCCGAAGTACCGGGCCAGGAATTCGTCCCACGGGTCGGAGCCGAAGTCACCGGGTCCCATCATCTCTGTCCTCCGCGGTCGGGTCGGCGCGCTCGCCGTACCGTCGGGCCGGCACGGTCGGCCGTGGCTACCCGACGGTCGGCGCGGCAAACGCCCGCTCCCGGCGCCGCCGACGGCGGGCCGCGCGGCGCCGCGCGCCGCTTCCGGGCCCGGATGGCAGGCTGAGGGCCATGGACCCGAGGCCGTTGCTGATCGTGGACGCCGCCAACGTCGTCGGCTCCCGCCCCGACGGCTGGTGGCGGGATCGGGCCGGGGCGACCGCCCGGCTCCGCGACGCCCTCGCTCCGGTGGCCGAGCAGGGGGTGCCGCCGCTACTGGCCGGCCCGGCGGAGGTCGTGCTGGTCGTCGAGGGGGCGGCCCGGGGGGTGCCCGGCGCGCCCGGCGTCCGGGTGGTGGCCGCCAGGGGGTCCGGCGACGACGCCATCGTCGAGTTGGTCGGGGCGGCGCCGGGGCGCCGCCGGCTGGTGGTCACGGCAGACCGGCAGCTGCGCGGCCGGGTGGGTGCGCTCGGCGCCGAGGTGTACGGCCCCCGCTGGCTGCGCGGCGAGGCGTAGGCACGGGCCTCGCGCCGCGCCGTGCCCCGCCTCGCCATGCCCCGCCCCCGCCCCGCCATGTCGGCGACGTGGCGGTGTCGGGGCCGCCCGGACCCCGCCATGTCGGCGACATGGCGGCACCGGCACCGCCCGGCCGGGGGACCGGGTCGTCCCGTGGACGGGACCCGCCGATCCCTCGGCGGGACCGCCCCCGGGCCGGGGAGTCGACTTCGCGCACGTCAGGGGCACAACCGGACACCGGGGCAGCAACAGCGACAGGGCGGATGTTCTCTCCCCGACGGGGATGGGTTGTAATGGAGATCTCCCCGCCCCCAGGAGGTCCCGTGGCGAGCGTCGCCGAGCTGAAGGCAGCCATCGATGTCGCCCTCCAACAGATCGGCGAGGGACAGACAGCCGTTCAGGCGGCCGGCGAGAAGCTGGCCGAGGCGCAACAGACCCTGGCCGGGGCGCTGGAGGGCAGCGGTCACGAGACGGTCGAGGCGGCGCAGGCCTCGCTGACCCAGGCCAGCCAGGAGCTGGAGGAGTGCCTGGCGGCGACCCTGGTCGCGGTGGAGCAGGCGCAGCTCTACGTCTCCACGCTGTAGGGGCGGGCGTGTCCATCATCGAGGACGTCGGGGCCGGGGTGCGGGCCGCCGCCGAGGAGTTTCCGCTCGCCCAGCTCACCGTGGCGCTGGAGAAGTTCGGCCAGGCCACGGAGCGGCTGCGCTGGGTGCGGCAGGAGTCGGCCAACCCGATGGGGGTGCCCGAGCTCTCCGCCGCGACCGAGCACGCCGAGTCCGCCGGGCACGCGCTACGGGTGGCCCAGGAGCAGCTGTCGGCGTACCTGGCCGCGATCGGGCTGGCCCCGGACGGCGCCCCCGCGCCCCGGCCCGACGGCGACCGGCGGCCGGCGCACGACGCGCCCCGCGACGCCCCGCCGCCGGTCGCCGCGCCGCCGCCGGCCGCCGGGGACGACAACCCGGTGCTGCGCCGATGGTGGGCGGTCCGGGTGGCGGAGCTGACCGGGGGCCGGGAGGGCGCGCCGGACGAACCGGACGAGCGGATCGGCGACTCCCGGGAGCTGCTGCGTCGGGTGGCCGACGGGGTCCGTGCCGGGGACCGGGACCGGCTGCACCGCGAGTTGCGCGCCGCGCACGCGGACGTCGGGCTGGGCCTGGCCGCGATCGCCCCGCCGCTGCTGCGCGAGCTGGCCGGGGAACTGCTCGGGCACCCGCCCCGCGCCGACGACCTGGCCCGGCTGCGCCGGGAGCTGGACGGCCGGATCCGGGACCTGCTGCCCGGCCTCCCCCCGCCCGTACTGGACACCCTGCTGACCCGGGTCTGCCGGATGCCCCCGCCGCAGCGCTCCGGGGAGCAGCCGCACGCCGCCGACCCGGCAGTCACCGCCGGTGTGGTGACCGGCGTGCTGCTGGCCCGGCTCGGCCGCGACCTGCCCCGTGACGCCGACGACCCGGCCGCGGCGGGCACCGGCGCCGCCGGCAACCCGGCGGGGAACCGCGCGGGCGCGGACCGCCCCGCCGGGGCCGCCCGCGCCGGCCTGGGCGGCAACTCCGCCGGCAACGGGTCCGCCCGCCGGGGTTCCGATGGCTGACCGGCGCGCCGAGCTGGTGACCCGGGTGCGGGGGATGCTCTCCGAGGCGCTGGGCGCCACCCGGAGCCGCCTGGCCGACGCCGACGCCGAGCTGGCCGCGGCCCGGGACCGGCTGGCCCGCGTCCGGCGGGCGGCGGCGGGCGTACCGGAGAGGGTGGGTGCCCAGCGGGACCGGCGGCTGGCGGAGATCGACGCCAGGCACGCCACGCGGCTCGCCGAGCTGGCCCACCGGGCCGTCGAGGCGGCCCGCCGGGAGGCACCCGGTGCGGCGTCGGCGGACTGGGCGGACTGGCGGGCCGCTCCGGCCGGTCGGGGCGAACCGCCGGGCGCCGTACGGATCGGCACCGTCCGCATCCCCGGCGCGGAGCCGGTGCCGGCGCTCGTTCCGCTGCTCGACGCCGGCCACGTGCACCTGTCCGGGGCCGAGGCCGACGGCGGCGCCGCGCTGGTGCCCGCCCTGCTGCTGCGCAGCCTCGGCCGGGCCGACCCGGGCGCGGTGCGGCTGTTCGGGTACGACCCGGAACACCTCGGCGGCGGGCTGGCCGGGTTCGCGCCGCTGGGCACCGCCGGGCTGCTGACCTTCGTCGGGCCGGGCGGGCTGGCCCGACTGCTGGACGACCTGGTGGAGCAGATCCGGCGGATCAACGAGACGGTGCTCGCCGGCGAGTACCGCTCCCTGCGCGAGCTGGCCGCCGCCACCGGGCGTCGCCCCGAGCCGTGGCGGGTGGCCGTGCTGCTCGGCGGGGACGAGCTGTCCCGGCACGAGCGGGGCCAGCTCGACCGGGTGGTGCGCACGGGCGCGGCGTGCGGCGTGCACCTGGTCGTACGCGGCATTCCGGTGCCCGACGACCCGACAGTGACCCGGATCGCGGTGGAGCCGGACGGCGCGCGCGTCGGCGGCCCGCGCGGCCTGCCGGTGGCCCTGGACCCGCCGCCCCCGTCCGCGCTGGTCACCGAGACGTGCCGGCAGCTCGCCGCCCGGGTCAACGCCGGCCCGCCGCCGGCGCCGTTCACCGACCTGCTCCCGCCGCCCGAGCTGATGTGGCGGGAGGACTCGTCCACCGGGCTGAGCGCGCCGATCGGCGAGGGCCCGCACGGCCGGCCCGTCCTGCTCACCCTCGGCGACTACCCGCCGCACGCGCTGATCGGCGGTCCGTCCGGCACCGGCAAGACCAACCTGATCTTCGCCTGGATCGGCGCGCTGGCGTCCCGCTACTCCCCCGCCGAGCTGGAGTTCTATCTGCTCGACTTCAAGGAGGGGGTGTCCTTCGCCCGGTTCGCCCAGGGCCGGCGCGACCCGAGCTGGCTGCCGCACATGCGGCTGGTCGGGATCAACGTCAACACCGACCGCGAGTTCGGGCTCGCCCTGCTGCGCTTCCTCGCCGAGGAACTGCGTCGCCGCGCCGACGCGGCGAAGAAGCACGAGGTGACCAAGCTCGCCGAGCTGCGGGCGGTCGACCCGACCGGGCACTGGCCGCGGATCGTCGCCGTGGTCGACGAGTTCCAGGCGCTGCTGGCGGGCCGGGACGTGGTGGCCCGGGAGGCCGCCGACCTGCTGGAGGACCTCGCCCGGCGGGGCCGCTCCCAGGGCATCCACCTGGTGCTGGCGTCGCAGGACGTCCGCGGCATCGAGGCGCTGTGGGGACGGCCGGCCCTGGTCGCCCAGTTCACCCTGCGGATCGCGCTGCCCAAGGCGCTGCGGATCCTCGCCGAACGCAACGACGCGGCCCAGTCGCTGCCGCGCCACCACGCGGTGGTCAACGCCGAGTCCGGCCTCGTCGAGGGCAACCAGGTGGCCCGGATCCCGTCGGCCAGCGACTGGGACGCCTGGAGCGAGTTGCAGCACCGGCTGTGGCGGATGCGCCCGCAGGACGCGAAGCCGGCCCGCCTCTTCGACGGCGACGCCATCCCCCGGCTGGCCGACGCCCCGGACTTCCGGTCGCTGACCCCGCCCGACGACGGCGGCGCGCCGCGCAGCCCGGTCGCGCTGCTCGGGGAGATCATCGACGTGCAGGCCCGCTCGGCGGCGCTGCGGCTGCCCCGGGCGCCCGGACGGAACCTGGCGGTGCTGGGCACCCGCGTCGACGAGGCGTGCGCCGTGCTGGACGCCGCCGCCCGGTCGCTGGCCCGCCAGCACCCCCCCGGCACGGCCCGGTTCTCCCTCGCCTGCCTCGACCCGGACGCCGACCCGGCCGCCCGGGAGCTCTACGCCGACCTCGCCGACGACGCCGCCTGGTACGACGAGGAGACGGTCGGCGAGCTGATGGCCGAGACGTCCGCGGGGCTGGACCGCCCCGGCACCCCGGCCGTCCCGCACTACCTGCTGCTGTACGCGGTCGACGCCGCGGCCGGACGGCTGGCCGCGCGCGCCGGTGGGCGTACCGGGCTGGAGCACCTGCGCCGCATCCTGCACGACGGGCCGGAGCGGCGTACGCACGTGCTGGCCTGGTGGCGGGGGGTGGCCCGGATGCGGGTGGACCTCGGCGGGCCGGCGGCCCGCACCGACCAGATCGGGGCGTGGGTGGCGCTGGACGTGCAGGGCGCCGAACTGGGCGCGTCGCTCTACCCGGGCACCGGCGGCCCGGACTGGTACCCCCGGCCGTGGCGGGGGCTCTTCTTCGACCGGGCGGTGCACCGCACCGGCCAGGTGATCATCCCCTACGGATCGACACAGTGAACGAGCCGGTGACCAGCGAGACGTACGCGGCGCAGCTGCGCCGCCTGGCGGAGCTGACCGAACGGGTGCGCGTCCAACGCGCCGAGGCCCACACCTGGCACGCGCAGCAGTGCGCGGCCGCCGACCGGGCGGTCGCCGAGGCCGAGGAAGACCTGCGGTACGCCGAGCAGGAGGTCGTGGCGGCGCGCGAGCTGGTGGAGCGGGTGGACGCCGAGGCGGCACACCTGTGGCAGCAGCTGCGGCTGCGGCTGGGCTCCGGCGCCCGCCGGCTCGGCGACCCGCCCGGCCCGGCCCTGGGCGCGTCCGGCGACCCCCTGCTGCTGCTGCACGGGGCGCGCGGGCTGCTGGACCGCGCCCGACAGCCGGGCGAACTGCCGGCCTCGGCCAACCCGCTGCTGGTGCTCTGCGGGATCGTGGGGGCGGTGGCGATGTTCGCGGTGGGCGCGGGCGCCCGAGCGGCCGGCGCCCGGTACGGCGGCGACCTGGCGGTGGGGCTGCCCGTGCTGGCGCTCGTGGTGACGTTGCTCGGCCCGCTGCTCGGACTCGCCCTGGCCAGGCAGCTGGCGGACCGCCGGCACGCGGTGCTGGCGCCCCGGCCGGTCACGATCGTCCTGGTGGCCGGCCTGGTCACCACCGCGCTGCTGCTGGTCCTCGGCCGTTAGGAAAGGGCCCTCACCCCTCGGCGGGGACGGCGACGGCCTCGCGGAGCAGGCGGCGGGCCAGTACCGCCCGGTCGGCGTCGTCGTCGAGGCCGGGCAGGTCGCCGACCCGGCTCACCGCGCCGGTCAGCAGCGCGCGTACCGCCGGCCCGCACTGGGCGGGCAGGGTGATCGTACGGTCGAACAGGCGCAGCGCGACCCGCTCGCGCCCCTGCGGTTCGAGCCGCCAGCGCAGCCCCGGGCGGGCGGTGAGCCGGGTGTCGGCGTCGAGGGTGGACAGGGCCGCGGCCTGCGCGAGGGGCCGGATCGGCGCGGGCCGGGCCGCCGGCCACGCCCGGGCCCGCAGCCGCTCGGCGACCGCGGCGGGGTCGGCCCGCAGTAGCCAGTCGCGCAGCGCCTCGACGGTCTCGGTCAGCTCCGGCTCGATCGCCTCGGGGTCGGCGACGTCGGTGCCGAACGGCAGCCCGGCGCGCAGCCGGGGGTCGGCGGCGGCGAGGGCGAGCAGTTCCTCGACGATGGCGTACCGGGTCAGTGCCCGGACCCCCACGGTCAGGTGCAGCGAGCTGCACTCCTGCGCCTGGGCGCTGTGCAGCCAGCCCCGCGGCAGGTAGAGGGCGTCGCCCGGTTCGAGCGCCACGTCGAGCGCGGCCGGGCCCGCGGCGGTGGCGGAGACCTCGTCGGCCAGCCCGCCCCAGGGCTGCCTCTCCAGCGGGTCGGGCAGCACCGGGGGGTGAACGCGCCAGTGCTTGCGGCCGTCGACCTGGAGGACGAAGACGTCGTGGGTGTCGTAGTGGGTGGCGAACCCCTGGTTGCCGGCCGGGGTCAGGTAGGCGTTGACCTGCACGGGATGCGCGAGGGCGGCGCCCAGGTCGCGGGCGAGGTCGACGAGCGCGGGCCAGGTGCGGTGCAGCCCCTGCAGCACGAGGGTGGCGCCGGAGGCGTACAGCTCCAGGACCCGCTCGTCGAGGACCTGGTCGGCGATCTCGGCGCCGGCACCGCCGCCGCCGGTGTACCGCGCCGCCGGCACGAGCTGGCCGTCCTGCGCCACCCGCAGGAACGGGGTCCGCAGGCCGCGGCGGCTGAGCAGCTCGTCGGCGTCGGCGGGGCTGAACAGGTCGGTGAAGCCGCGCGGGTCGGGCAGCTCGGCGGCGCGGGAGAGCAGCGGGGTGCGTCCCCAGTGGGCGGCGGCGAACTTCGCGGGCTCGACCGCCACGCAGCGCGCCAGGGCCTCCGTGGCGGCGGACGGAACCGCCGGGCGGACGACGCCGCCCGGCGGCCGGGTGATCGTCACGGCGCTCGGTCAGCGGGCGCTGCCGTCGGCACCGCCGTCGTGCTGCCCGGGCGTGGCACCGCCGTCGGCCGGACCCTCCGCGCCGCCGTCCGCCCCGCCGTCCTGCTGGCCCGGGGTCGCGCCCCCGTCGGCCGGGCCCTCGGCGCCCTGGTCGGCTCCGCGGTCGGCCCCGCGCTCCGCGCCGCGGTCCGCGCCGCC
The DNA here is from genome assembly GCF_039871625.1 of Micromonospora sp. B11E3. Classification (NCBI taxonomy): domain Bacteria; kingdom Bacillati; phylum Actinomycetota; class Actinomycetes; order Micromonosporales; family Micromonosporaceae; genus Micromonospora; species Micromonospora sp. B11E3. The sequence continues at coordinate 19,298 of NZ_JBDPMC010000019.1, forward strand.
GTCGGCCCCGCCGTCGCGCTGCCCGACGGTGGCACCGCCGTCGGCCGGGCCCTCCGGGCTCGCGCCGCCGGTCGTCTGCATGTCGTCGTCGTTGAGTGCCATCCGGTGCTCCCTCGCCAAGTGCCGCCCGACCGGGCGGCGGGGGTTCGTCGTGGAGCGCGCGGTACCCCACGCGCGATCTTCTCTAACCACACCTTGACATCCTCTCCCGCTTAAGGGCGGGAGATTCCCGCTTCCAGCGCCGTACGTGGCCGGCGTTGTGTGGGTGGTCGACAGGACGCCGGGTGGCTCCTGTCCCGGACTGCCCGCCCGGTGAGTGGGGGCGCCGCCTCGGCGGCGTCCCTGACGTTGATCGCCGCGTTCACGTCAGCGTTGGCCTGGTATCCGCAGGACCCACACCGGAACATCGCTTGGCTTTTGCGGTTGTTCCGGTGCGTGTTCCCGCAGCGGCTGCACCGCTGTGAGGTGAACGCGGCTGGCGCCTTGACGATCCGGGTGCCGGTGGTACGTGCACGGTTGGCCAAGGCTGCCTCGAACATGCCCCAACTCTTGTCGAGGATCGCCCGGTTCAGCCCGGGCTTCGCGGCCACATTGATGCCGGGCTCCTCGATGGTGCCCTTCGCGGTGGCGGTCATGGCCGAGATGCAGAGGCGTTCGAGCGTGATGGTGGCGTGCCGGGTGCAGAGGCGATTCGCATGTGCGGTTCCACATCCGCCCGTCGGACATCGCCACGGCGACCTTACGCCGCGGTCGACGCCCACGACCGTCCCCGGCCGGACGTGCGCCTCGGGCGTCTCGACGCCGGCATGGACGCCGAACCCGACGTGCCAGGCAACACCGTCGAAGGACACCACCGCGTTACGGACCGCGCCGCCCAAGGCGCGGGACCAGCGAAACTTGACATCGCCGATCTTCGGCAGGCTGACCACGCCCCGCCGGCGGTTGACCCGCCGCACCGCAATCGCCTGCCCCGGGAACGGGACCGACAACCGCGCCGACTTACGTTTGCGTGTCGGCGGCCCGGCGGGGTGCTGCGGATCCCACCATTTGCGGTACGCCTGGTCGAGTTGACGCAACACCTGTTGACCGGACTGTGCCGGCAAGTCCGCGACCCAGTCGAGTTCCTTACGCGCCTCAGTCAAGGAGGCGCACTGCGCGGTGACCCCGAGGGTGGTCTTGCGCTGTTGCCACGCGAACTGGCGCTGCTGACCCACATCAAGCGGTTGCGGGACCCGGCGGAGCCCGTCGCCCGGTTCCTGGACCGGGCCACGGCGCTCGGCGACCGGCTCGGTCCGGTCCTGGTGCAGCTGCCCCCGAACCTGCCGGCCGACGTCGAGGCGCTGGACGCGGCGCTGCGCCTCTTCCCGCCGGGCGTACGGGTCGCGGTCGAGCCCCGGCACCCGAGCTGGTGGACCAACGCCACCCGGCGGGTGCTGGAGCGTCGCCGCGCCGCGCTCGTCTGGGCCGACCGGGGCAGCCGCGCGGTCGCCCCGCTGTGGCGGACGGCGGACTTCGGCTACCTGCGCCTGCACGAGGGGCGGGCCCGCCCGTGGCCCCGGTACGGCCGCGCCCCGTTGACGGCCTGGGTCCGCCGCCTCGGGGCGGAGTTCGGCGCCGGCGAGCCGGCGTACGTGTACTTCAACAACGACTCGGGCGGCGCGGCGATCGTCGACGCGGTCGCCTTCGCCGACCTGGCCCGCCGGGCGGGACGGCCGGTCAGCCGCACCCCGGACGGACCGGCGCGCGGCTGACGGCCAACGGCCCGCTCCACGGTTCGTGGGGCGGGCCGGTCGGGCCTGCGGTCAGGGAAAGATCTTCGCGAGGTCCCTGGGCATGTTGTCCTTCACGTCTGCCAACTGGCCCGGGGTGACGTGCCGGCTCAGGGCCTCCAGCACCACCTGCACGACCCGCTCGGTGCCGCCCTCCACGTCGTACGGGAAGCGCTGCCGCACCTCGAACAGGAAGTCGTCCCGGTTCAGCTTGACCGGCACGTCCATCGGCTGCCAGCCGTCGAAGTAGATCCCCCGCACCAGCACCGGCAGCTGCGCGGCGAACTCCACGCTCTCCTGCACCGGCATCCGGTCCCGCAGCAGGTGCAGCACCGTGCGCAGCGCACAGTAGGACTGGTTGCGCTGCGACTTCGGCCAGCCGTAGGCCGCCTCGATGTCCTTGAGGATCAGATTGGTCTTCTGGACCGAGGACTCCACCGCGGAAATCAGCTGCTCAGCCATCTGCCCACCCCCGTAGGTCGGTATGCCACCGTCGGTCGTCGTCGCGCGGCGGCGGCCCCGACGGGCCCCGCCACTGCCGGGTCGGGCTGACCCGGCCGGGCCGCGCCCCACGGCGGGCGCCGGCCGATCCGACGACGTGCAGGACCCTGCCGCGTCGTCGATCCGGTACGTCCCGAACCGTCATGCTGCGCACCCCCTACCTGTCGGCGTCGCGGCCACGGCGGACCACGCACACACCGCCATGCTGCGCGGCGGCGGGGTGAGCCGGCCTCACCCCGTGCGGGTGACTTCCTCCGCCAGGAGGGCCTGGAGGCGCTGGCCGTTGCGCTGGGCGTAGTCCCGATAGCAGTTGTTCATGAGAACCTGGGTCCGCCCGGCCCGGTCGGCCAACTCGCGCAGCTTCGGCGCCCAGTCGGCCAACTCCCGGTCGGAGTAGCGGTAGCCGAACTTCTCGTGGATGTCCCTGCTCGTCCATTTGTCGCTGTGCCCGTGGAACCGGACCACCGCGAGGTCGGCGGTGGACTCCAGCACGGGCGGCACGGACGAGCGGTGCCCCTGGGGCATGTCCACGCAGACGTACGCCAACTCGTGGCGGCGCAGGAAGTCCAGGGTCTCATCCCGGTTGGACCCGTCGAACCAGGAGGCGTGCCGGAACTCGAAGGCCGGCCGCAGCGGCGCGCAGCGGCCGGCCACCTCCAGCAGGTACTGCTTGTTGTCGCGCCGGAGGGTGAACCAGGGCGGGAACTGGAACAGCAGCGCGCCGAGCCGGCCCGCCTCGACCAGCGGGTCCAGCGCCGACAGAAAACGCGTCCACACATCCTCGTACGCCTGCGCGGGCAGGTCGTCGGGGTAGACGTTGCGCTTGTCGGTGTCCGGCCGCAGGTCCTTGTACAGCGCGGCCACGCGGGTGGGGTGGCCGGTGAGCAGGCTGAACGCCTTGACGTTGAAGGTGAACCCGGCCGGGGTGCGGTCCACCCACAGCCGTGCGGTGCGCTCGGCGGGCGGCGAGTAGTAGGTGGCGTCCACCTCGACCAGCGGGAACTGCCGGGCGTACCAGGACAGCCGCTTCTCCGGGGTGTCCGCGCCGGCCGGGTACCAGCCGGAGTCCAGCAGGGTCCGGTCGGTCCATGACGCCGTGCCCACCTTGATCCCGCCCATGGCCGGCGTCCGTCGCGTCCTGTCCCGACCGGCGATCCGGCGCGTCTCAGGCGGCCCGCCGCTCCCGGTGCTGCTTGCAGGACACACAGGACGTGGCGGAGGGGAAGATCTCCAGCCGCTCCACCGGGATCGGCGCCGAGCAGCCCTCGCAGAAGCCGTAGCTGCCCTCCTCCAGCCGGGTCAGGGCGTGCTCGAACTGGGCCCGACGGTCGAGGATGGCACGCAGCAGGGACTGCGCGGTGTCCCGCTCGGCGGTCTTGGTGCCGCTGTCGGCCTGGTCGTCGCCGGCGGTGTCGCCGACCTCGACCAGTCGCAGCACCTGGCTCTGCAGCACCGCCTGCTCGTACTCCGCGGTGAGCTCGTCGTAGCGGGCCTGCAGGGCCGACCGGATCTGGCCGGTCTCCGCCTGGGAGCGGCCGGTGCCTACCGTGTCGTGGACGAGCATCGCTGCCTGCCTTTCGTGAGCCTGGTGCGCCGGGCGCGGTGCCCCGGTTCCGGGACGGTGAGGCGCGCGGGTGAGATCACCCGCGCCCTGTGAGCCGGGCGATTACCCGGGGCCCGGACGCGCCAAACCGGCAAATTGTCGGGCGGTCCGTCGATGTCCCGCCCGCGCTGTTCAGTCGGGGCCGTCCGGTTCCACCAGCGCGGGACGGCGGGGATCGTCGGCGCGCACCACCACGTCGGCGAAGGCGGCGGGGGCGACCTCGTCGGCGTACCGGGCGAAGGCCGGCAGGGTCCAGCGCAGTGCGGGGTCGGTGCGCCGGGCCAGGGCGGCCGGGGAGAGCTCCAGGTGCACGGCGACGTCGAAGGGCAGCCCGCCGCCGAGCAGCAGCGGTCCGCTGACCAGCACGACGCCCTCGGGCGGGAGAGTGACGTAGTCCGCCCGGCTGGCCCGGTCGGTGCGTACGTCCCAGAGGGTGGGCAGCAGCCGCCCGGAGCCGCCCGGCCCGGCCGGGTCGAGCACCTCCCGGCGCAGACCCGGCTCGTCGACCCAGCCCGCGTAGTAGGCGTCGGGGTTGGTCCGGCCGTGCTCCAGCCGGACCGACGCCGGCCGCAGGAAGTCCTCGGCCCGTACGTGCAGCACGGGCCGGCCGAGCGCGCGCAACGGGTCGACCAGCGCGGCGGCCAGTTCGTCGGGGGCGGCGGCCGCGGCGCCGTCGACGGCCACCCGTAACCGCCCGGGGACACGGGTGGCGGCCAGCCGTTCGGTCAGCTCGGCGACGAGTCGGTCGGGGGAGATGGGTCGGACGCGCACCGGACCATGGTGCCCGGTCAGCCGCTGCGGTCGATGGTCACCCTGGCGTCGTCGGCGAGCCGGTAGCCGACGCCGTACACCGTGGTGACCAGGGGGACTTCCATCCCGACCTTGCCGCGCAGCCGGCGGACGTGCACGTCGACGGTGCGCACCCCGGCGTGCTCGTACCCCCACACGGCGTTGAGCAGTTGCAGCCGGGTGAACACCCGGCGGGGGTGGGCGACCAGGTGCAGCAGGAGGTCGAACTCCAGCCGGGTCAGCGGCAGCGGCTCACCGTCACGCAGCACCGACCGGGACGACGCCAGGATGTGCAGCGCCGGGACGGCCGGGGGCGCGGGCCGGGGCGGGGTACGCCCGGCGGGCACCTGGTCGGGCCGGCGCTCGGGGGCCACACCGGTCGAGACGATGCCCTCCCCCTGCTCCAGCATCTCCCGCGCCGCGTCGAGCAGGCGGCGCGCCGCGGGGGCCAGCGACTCCTCAGGGGCCAGCGGGATGGTGAGCGTCACGGTCAGCACGGGTGCCGGGCCGGTGGTGGGGCGGCGCTGGCCGCCCGGGGGACGACCGGGAACCGCGGGCTGGGACGCATGCCATCCGGCGCGCGACGAGGCGGGGCTGACAGACATGGTCCTCCTTGGCTGGTCCTGTTCTCCCCCACGGCCCGGGACACCGCTGCGTCGAGGATCCCGGCGCCCCTGGGGGGATCAAGGGCGGCTGCGTTGCGCGAATGTGACACTTGACGAACACATCGAAGCCACATGCTCGCTCTGCGTACGAGGCCTGATGATTACAGCAGAGCCGCCGGGATGGCCGGATACGGGGGGGTACATGCCCGGGCGGAGCACATTGTCCAACCCGCGCCGCCCGGCGTCGGCGAAAGCGCGGGCGGCCCCGCTACGCGAACGCGGCGCATCCCGGGCGGGATGCGCCGCGTCGGTCGCCGCCGAGGCGGGGCGCCTAGCGGTCCGGGTCGATGCTGACCCGGGCCTCCTCGGCGAGCCGGTAGCCGACGCCGTACACCGTGTCGACCGCGGGCGCGGCGCCGAGCTTGACCCGCAGCCGGCGCACGTGCACGTCCACGGTCCGGGCCACCGCGTGCTCGTAGCCCCACACGTTGGCGAGCAGCTGGGGCCGGGTGAAGACCCGCCGGGGGTGCTGCGCGAGGAAGAGCAGCAGGTCGAACTCGATGCGGGTCAGCGGGATCGCCCGGCGCCCCTGCCGGACAACCCGGGACGCGGCCAGGATGCGCACCTCGTGCGGGTCCTCCGGCGGCGGCACGACGGCCAGGGGCCGCGGCGCGACCGGCTCCCCGACGGGCCCTGCGGCCACCCCGGCCGCCTCCGACGGGCCGGGTGGCCCCTCGACCGGGGCGGGCCAGGGCGCGGTCGCGCCGTGGGGCTCCGCCGGTCCGGCGACGAGCGTGCCATCCCCCGACTCGGCCAGCTCGCGCAGCAGCTCGACGAGCCGGGCGAGCCGGGGCGTCAGCCCTCCGGGCGTGAGTTCGACGGTCAGGGTCAACGTCGGCGCGGACCGGGTGTGACGCGGCGGGACCCGGTCGACGCGGCACGCCGGCGCGCGGTCGGGGCGGCCCTGCGGGGACCACTCGGCCCGGCCCGGCTCGGGGCGGGGAGAAATGGCGACGACGGACATGGGTGCCTCCTGGGATGGCGGTGCCGCCCGCCGCGACGGCGGGGCGCGGCGGTCAGTGGCGCGCCGGGCCGGCGGTGACCGGCGGCGCGACGGGCGAGGGGGGCAGCGGGGGCGTGGGGCCGAGGGTGGGCAGGCCGGCGATCCGCCAGGCCGCGAAGCCGCCGACCACGTCGGTGGCGCGGTGCAGCCCGAGGTCCTGCAACGCGGCGGCGGCGAGCGAGGAGGTGTAGCCCTCCTGGCAGAGGACCACCACCCGCAGGTCGTAGTCGACGGCCTCGGGCAGCCGGGCGGGGCAGCGCGGGTCGAAGCGCCACTCCAGCACGTTGCGCTCGACGGCGAGGGCACCGGGCACCGTGCCGTGCGCGGCGCGCTGGCCGGCCGGCCGGATGTCGACCAGCAGCGCGCCGCCGCGGTACGCCAGGTGCGCCTGCTCCGGGTCGAGCCGGCGCAGCCGGGAACGGGCGGCGGCGAGGATCTCGTCGATGCCCCGGGAGCCGGGCGGCGGCACGGGGGCGGGACACGCCTGGGTGGGAGCGGGCAGGTACGGCATTCTCGGTCCTTCCGGAAGCGCCGGGCGGTCGCGCCCGCCCGGGCGGGGTCGGTTCTTCATGTCACCAGGCGACGCCGGCCACGGCCACCTCGGCGGCCCGGAGCAGCCCGTCCACCAGTTGGTAGCGGGTCATCCGGCGCAGGGCGGGCCGGTAGACGTGCACGCTGACCGCCGGCTGGTCGCCGCGATTGCTGACCACGTGCACGTGGCTCGGGCCGAACCGTCGGCCGGCCCCGGCGGCGAGGCGCCGCGCGCGCAACCGGCCGCCGCCGACCGTCTCCTCGGTGAGGACGCCGGCGACGACCAGGAACGCGCCGGAGGCGCCGCCGTGGTCGTGCAGGTCGGTGCCCTGACCGGGCAGCCAGCTCAGCGCCCACACCTCGTGGTCGGGGCGGGCGTCGAGGCAGGCGTACCAGCGCTGGTCGGGGTCGAAGCGCAGCGGCACCGGCCAGCCGGCCGGGTCGGCGGCGTACCGGGCGGCAACGGCGAGCAGGTCGGGCTCGGGGCAGCGACTGGTGACCATCGGCGGACCTCGCGGGAGTCGGGGCGACGCGGGCACCACCACCGTAGATGATAAAGCCTATAGGTTTAGTAGGTAATTTCGCATGATGGGACGGATCCGCCGCCCGCGGGTCCGGCTCAGCGGCGGACCGGCGGCGCCACCCGGTACCCGGGCACCGACGGCCAGCGCACGGTCAGCACCACGGACTCGCGCTCGGCGTACCAGGAGTGGTCCACGCCCCGGCCCCACACCACGTAGTCGCCCGGCTCGGACAGCACCACCGTGCGGTCGGGCAGCTCGACCCGGAACCGCCCGCTGACCAGCACCAGCAGCGCGGTACGCCGCTCGCCGGTCGCCCACTGCGAGCGGGTCTCCCCCGGCGGGTGCACGCCCCACTTCACCTCGACGTCCGTGCTGTGCCGGGGGTCGCCGGGCGGGCGGAAGTGCCCGAGCAGCCAGCCGCCCTCGGCCGCCCCGTCCAACCCGGCCTTGCCCACGTACACCTTGTCGTCCATCGCCCCTCCCCACCCGACGGGTCGGCAAGCTACCAGCCGGCGCCGGCTCGCGCCGCTGACCGGGGGTTGACCCCGGCGGGTCCGGGCGCGCGGTATACAGGGGCGGTGGAGGATCCCCTACCGGAACAGATGCGGGCGGCGGCCACCGCGCTGCTGGACGCGCTCGGCGAGCCGGGTCGGGCCCGCGCGGCGTACCCGTTCGACGACGACGCTGCCCGGCGGTGGCTGGAGTACCGGCCGCGCCCGCGGCCCGGCGCCTGCCTCGCCGACCTGGACCGGGCCGGCCGCAAGGCCGCGCACCGGCTGCTGGCCACCGCGCTCAGCCCGGCGGCGTACGCCCAGGCCATGGCGGTCGTCGCGCTGGAGGAGGTGCTGGACCGGGCCGAGGGGTGGCGGCGGGGCCGGCACAGCGGCGACTACTGGGTGGCCGTCTTCGGCGACCCCGGCCGCGACGACCGGTGGGCCTGGCGGTTCGAGGGCCACCACCTGTCGGTGAGCATGACGGTGGTCGACGACCAGGTCTCCCCCGCCCCGATCTTCCTCGGCGCGAACCCGGCCGCCGTCCGGCACGCCGGTCGTCCGGTGTCCCGGCCGCTGGGCCCCGAGGAGGATCTGGCCCGGGCGTTGCTGGACGCGCTGGGCCCGGCGGGCCGCGCCGCCGCGATCGTCGCGGACGAGGCCCCCGGGGACATCGTCAGCGCCACCCGGCCGCAGGTGTCCGGGCCGATCGCGCCGCTCGGCGTGCCGGGCGACCGGCTCGGCCCCACCGGCCGGGCGCTGCTGGACCAGCTCGTCGCGCTGTACCTCGACCGGCTGCCGCCGGAGCTGGCCGCGCGGGAGGCCCGCCGGGTCGCCGCAGGGCCGCTGCACTTCGCCTGGGCCGGCCCGACCGGGCCGGGGCAGCGCCACTACTACCGGGTGCAGGGCGACGATCTGCTGATCGAGTACGACAACACCGCCGACGACGGCAACCACGCGCACACCGTGCTGCGCCGGCCGGCCAGCGACTTCGGCGCGGACGTGCTCGCCGAACACCACGCCGAGGCGCACCGCTGACGGGCCGCGCGGGGGTCGGCCGCCAGGGCGGGCGGCGAGGGCTGGCTCAGACGGGCTTGACCGCCTCGATCAGGAACCGCCGGGCGTGGGCGACGAACGGGCCCTCGGCGGCCATCCGGGCATGCAGGCGGGCGAGCTGCGGCCGGTACCGCTCGACGGTGAACCCTGGCACCGTCCACACCACCTTGCGCAGGAAGTAGACCACCGCGGCGATGTCGTGGAAGACGGTGCGCAGCGTGGCCTCGCGCAGGTCGATCACGGTCAGGCCGGCCGCCCGGGCGGCGGCCACGGCCTGCTCGGGCAGCTGCCGGGTAGGCGGCGGCAGCGGGCCGAGCAGGGCCTCGCTCAGCTCCCGTACGGTGCCGCCGCGGATCTGCTGTGACAGGTACGTACCACCCGGCCGCAGCACCCGGGCGATCTCGTCCCACGCCGTGTGCACGGGGTGGCGGCTGACGACGAGGTCGAGCGCGGCGTCCCGCAGCGGCAGTGCCGCGTCCTCGGCGACCCACAGCACGGTCGCGCCCAGCGGGCGCAGCGTCCGCCGGGCCACCTCGACGTTGGGCGGCCACGCCTCGGTGGCCAGCAGCCGGCGCGGTGGGCGGGGCACCTCGGCGAGGACCTCCCCGCCGCCGGTGTCGATGTCCAGCGCCGTGTCGGCCCGGGCCATCCGGTCGGCGACCAGCCGGGCGTAGCCCCACGGGGGCCGTTCCTCGCTGGCCCGCCCGCGCAGCCAGGAGAAGTCCCAGCCCTGCACCGGGACCGCGGCGCCCTCGGCGACCAGATCCTCGAAGTCGCGGTCCTCGCTCATCCGACCAGCCTGGCCGGCCGCGCGCGGCCGGGCAACCCCCGCGACCACATCACGTCGCCGCGCGCTCGTACCCGGTCACGGCGTGGCCGGCAGCGGCATGGCCGGCAGCGGCGTGGCCGGCAACGGCGTGGCCGGCAGCGGCGTGCGCCTGGCAGGAAGGCGGCACCGGCCGGCACGCGCTGTTACGCCGGGCGGAGGCGTCACGGACAGTGGTCGGCCACCGGGTGCACCGACGATCTTCCGGGCCCTTTGCTCTGCACCCGAGGATGCGACACCGGCGATGACCAGGCACGGATCCCGCCGGCACGCCACCGGTCGCCGACCGGGGCAGTGACACCTGGTGACTGCCGCATCGGTGGGTGCAGAGCAAAGCGGGGGCAGGTGCGGTGATGGGGTCGCTGGTCGGTGACCGTGCGTCACGACGACGCCGGCCGCCGCCGGCCGGGCGCGACGAGGGCGGAGGGCGACGAGGGCGGAGGGCGACGAGGGCAGGGGCGCGGGCGTCAGGCGCGGGGCCGGACGACCTCCACCGTGGAGCCGGCGACGCCGCTCAACGCCCCGATGCTGCTCGCTTCGGCACGGTCGGCCTCGAACTGGCGCAGCAGGCGGGAGCCCAGCCACACGCCGACCCCGCCGACCCCGAGGGCGACCAGCTCGATCGCGAGCACGAGGCCGGACGCGCCCCGCTGCGGCGAGTGCGCCCGGCTCAGGCAGGTCAGCAGGAACAGCCCCGCCATCCCGGCGTTGACCAGGTTGAACGTGATCTTGGTGTGCCGGGTGCGACCGCCCGAGGCGTCCCACAGGTCGACCATGCCGGCCACGGTGGACAGCGCGGCGGCCACCAGGGCGGCCACGCACGTCCAGTAGCCCACCTCGCCGAGGAAGACCGGCCCGCCGACGACATCAGCCAGGTCGAAGATCGTGGCGCAGACGAAGAGCCCGTACGGGAACGTCACGAGCATCGGTTGGATCGGTTGCCCCTGCACCCGCAGCCGGCTCTCCATGGCGTCCTCCCTGGTCGCGTCAGCTTCCCAGTCCAGAGTGCTACCCGCGGGTACGGGATGGGAAACGACCGGCCGATGGGGACGCACATCGGACAGTCCCGAGGCCCCCCTCAGCTGCCCCGGGGACGGGACACGGTCACGACCAGCCGCTCGGCCACCTCACGCAGCGGGATGTCCAGCGAGGTGGCGGCACTGCGCAGCACCTGCAACGCCTCGGGCGCGGGGCAGCCCCGCTGGGTCATGATCACGCCGATCGCCTGGCCGACGACCCCCTCGCCGAGCAGCGTGGAGTCCAGCTCGTCGGCCTGCGCCGCCTGCCGCTCCCGCCCGCGCACGGCGGCGAGCAGCAGCCCGGCGTGCTCGGCGAGCAGCATCGCGGTGAGCTGGTGTCGGGTGGTCAGCGCCTCGGCCGCCGAGGCGTACAGGTTGATCGCCCCGACGACCTGCTCGTCGACGTCCACCGGGGCGGAGATCACCCCCCGCACCCCCAGCTCGCGGGCCCGCGCCGACCAGGACGGCCAGCGCTCCTCCCGCCGCAGGTCCTCCGAGAGGACCATCTCGCGGCGGTGGATCGCGCTCATGGCCGGCGAGTCGGGGCCGTGGCTCAGGTCGTCCAGGCCCGCGAGGGCGGGGTCGGAGGCGGCCACCCCGGCCGGTTCCCCGGCGCGCAGGGCGGTGAAGCCGCACCAGGCGACCCCGGCCACGGCCTCCCGGGCGATCCGCACCAGGTGGGCCAGCGCCTCGTCGAAATCGGTCACCGCGATCAGGCCGGCGGTCAACTCCCGCAGCAGCGCGGCCGTCTCCAGCGCGCCCAGGGTCTCACTGCCGGGCGCCTGCGTCTCCAGGTTCACCGGGCCACTGCCCCCACCGTCGGCGCAACCGACGCGCACGCGACCGCGCCGGCCCTCGGATGTCTCATCGTCAGCTCTCTCCCGGTTCGTCGGACCCGGCGTACTACCCCTGCCACCATGGGCCGAAACGGCCTGCCGTGCTGGTCAACGGCGGTAAGGGCGGCCGCCCCGGCGCCGGCCACGGCGCCCCGCGGCCGGCGCGGGCGATCAGCGCGAGGCGGAGCTGAGCCGGCGGCCGACGGAGGCGATGAGCCGGTCCAGCTCGGAGCCGAACGGGTTGTCGTGCACAAGGTACGTCCACGTGGCGCTGGGCCGGACCAGCTTCGCGGAGTCCGGCTCCCAGTCCTCGTCGAATTCGGTCTCGGTGAACGTGTCGATGGTGCGCGTCTCGATCTCGGGGATCAGCGCGTTGAACGCCGGCACGGCCGCCCGGTGGAACTCGTCGAGCGGGTCGAGCCGCCCCAGGGCCCGCAGGTGCACGCCCTCGCGTACCTCCGACAGCTCGGCCAGGTGCGCGGCCCAGAGCCGGTCGAGGTGGTACAGGGCGATCGACCGCGCGACCCGCGCCAGCAGGTCCTCGTCCATCTCGCCGGCCTTGTCCGGCACCCGCTCCAGCAGCATGATCGCGGCGACGTCGCTGGTCAGCAGCCGCTCCCGCCGCTCGGCGAGCGCCTTGCGCTGCTGCTCGATCACCATGCTGTAGCGCCAGGTGTTGCGGTGGATCTCGTGGTTGACGCCCTCGGCGACCCGCTGGGCGTGCTCCACCGCGTAGTCCACCTGCGAGTCGGTGACCAGGCCGTCGGCGTTCATCCGCGGCGAGGCGGGAACGGCGTCGCCGGCGTGCCGGACCACCAGGTCGTCCTCCAGGCTGACGAAGAACACCGAGCCGCCCGGGTCGCCCTGCCGCCCGGCCCGACCGCGCAGCTGGTCGTCGACGCGGCGGCTGTCGTGCCGGCCGCTGCCGATGACGTACAGGCCGCCCAGCTCCGCGACCCGGTCCCGGTCGGCCTGGTCGCTGCCGCCGAGCCGGATGTCGACGCCCCGGCCGGCCATCTGGGTGGAGACGGTCACCGCGCCGAACGTGCCGGCCTCGGCGATGATCGCCGCCTCCTCGTCGTCGTTCTTGGCGTTGAGCACGACACAGGGCACCCCGGCGGCGTTCAGGCCGGCGGCGAGCTGCTCGGACTCCTTGACGTCGAGGGTGCCGACCAGCACCGGGCGGCCCACCTCGTGGCAGCGCCGGATCTCGTCGACCAGCGCCTCGTCCTTCTCGGCGCGGGTGGCGTAGATCCGGTCCGGCTCGTCCTCCCGGACGCAGGGGGTGTTGGGCGGGATCACCGCGACCTCGAGGCCGAAGAACTCGCGCAGCTGGTCCCCGACCAGCACCGCCGTGGCGGTCATGCCGCAGACCGTGGGGTAGAGCCCGATGTACGCCTGCACCGCGATGGTGCCCAGCACCTCGCCCTCGGCGGTGGCGTCCAGCCCCTCCTTGGCCTCGACGGCCGCCTGGAGGCCGTCGGGCCAGCGGCGGCGCTGGGCCACCCGGCCACGCATCTCGTCGATCAGCTCCACGCTGTCGTCGCGGACGATGTAGTCGACGTCGCGGTGCAGCAGGGCGTGCGCGTGCAGCGCCACGTTGACCGCGGAGAGCTGCCCGACGTGCTCCTCGTCGTAGAGGTCGATGCCGCCGAGCTTCGCCTCGACCGCGGCCAGGCCGGCGGAGGTGAACGCGACGCTGCGGCCGTCCTCGGCCACCGTGTAGTGCTTGCCCTTGCGCAGGCCGCGGACCAGCGCCGCGGCGGCGTGCACCGGGTCCTGCTCGCCGGCGACCGCGCCCGCGAGGACCATCGGCACCCGGGCCTCGTCGATGAGGATCGAGTCGGCCTCGTCGACGATCGCGGTCTTCAGCGCCGGCTGGACCCGGTCGGCGAGGTCGGTGACGAGCTGGTCGCGCAGGTAGTCGAAGCCCGCCTCGCTGACGGAGACGTAGGTGACGTCGCAGGCGTACGCCTCGCGCCGCTCCTCGGGCGTGGACGCCTCGTTGACCCAGCCGACGGTCAGCCCGAGCAGGGTGTAGACCGGCTCCATCCACTGGGCGTCCCGGCGGGCCAGGTAGTCGTTGACGGTGAGCACGTGCACCGGCCCGTTGCCCAGCCGGACGTGCCCGTACGCGGCGATCGTGGCGGTCAGGGTCTTGCCCTCACCGGTGGCCATCTCGGCGACCTTGCCCGACAGCAGGGCCATGGCGCCGAGCAGCTGCACGTCGTACGGCCGCTGGTCGAGCCCGCGGCGGGCGGCCTCCCGGCCGATGGCGCAGATCTCCTCGTACCCCGAGGCGGAGCCGGCGGCCTCGGTGAGCTCGGCGTCGGTCAGCGCCGACAGCTCGTCCTCGCGCGCCTCGATGGCCGGCAGCAGCTTCTCCAGCGGGGCCAGCTCGACCGTGGTGCCGGGCCGCTGGAGGAACCGCCGGAACCTGCTCTTGAACCGTTGCGACACACCCATGAGCGGCAACGGTACGCGACTCGGGCCGGCTTGCGCTCCCCCGGCCGGGCCGTGGCGGGATCGATCTCCGCCGCCTCAGCCCGTGAGCACCACCTGGAGTTCCTGGCGGCGGCGCTCGGCCAGGTCGGTCAACAAAGTCGGCGCCTCCTCGAACGGTACGACGGCGGACACCAGGTGCTTGCGGATCGTGTCGCCGTACGCCAGCAGCAGCTCGATCGTCTCGGCCGACAGCCGCTCCCGGTCCCAGATCTGGGCGAGCCCCCGCGGCACCCGCCCGATCTGGGCACAGCGCAGCGACAGCCCGTTGTGGTGGAACTCCTCGCCGAACCGGACCTCGTCCGCGCCCGCCTGATAGAAGGCCAGGTCGATCACGGTGCCCTGGGGCCGCAGCAGGCGCAGCGCGAGCTGCAGCGCCCACGCCTGCCCCCGGCACTGGAACACGACGTCGGCGCCCCGGTCCCCCACGGCGTGGTTCCACCGGGTCTTCAGCACCACCGCCGGGTCGTCGGCGTCCGGGTCCAGGGTCTCCAGGCCGAGCGCCTCGGCGACCGCCCGGCGCTGCGGGGTGGGGTCGAGCACCACCACCGACGCGGCGCCGTGCCGCCGGGCGAACAGCGCGGTGAGCAGGGCCACCACCCCGGAGCCGACGACGGCCACCCGCCGGCCGCGCACCCCGTCGCCGAGGGACCGCACGTCGGTGCCGCACAGGTCGGCGGCGGCGTGCAGCAGCCCGTTGGCGCAGATCGGCCCCATGTGCGCGACGTACACGCCCAGCAGCGGGTCCAGGTCGGCGGGCAGCGGGACGAACCGCTCGGCGACGGGGTCGGCGACGTACCCGGTGCGGTGGCCGTAGGTCATGGCGCCGACGGCCCCGACGGCGACGGCCGGGGTGCGGCTCTCCACGACCCGGCCGACCTGCATGTAGCCGAGCCGGGTCACCGGGTACGGGCTGCTCGCCCCGTCCGGCTGGAACAGCCCGAGGTCGGCGTTCCAGGCGGCGTTCAGGTACGGGTTGGTGCCCTTGACGTAGCTCAGCTCGGTGCCGCTGGAGACCCCGCTGTACAGCGTCTCGACCCGGAACGTGCCGTCGCGCAGCTCGTCGGCGTCCCGCTCGACCAGCTCCACCCGGCCCGGGCCGCTGACCACCACCACCCGGTCACGCATCGGCGACCGCCCCGGCCGGCGCCGCCTCGGCGGCGGCGACCCGCGGCAGCGCCGCCGGTCCGGTGGGCAGCGACACCGGGCGGCCGGTGCGGGCGGACTCGGCCACCGCGAGGGCCAGCCGCTGGGTGCCGAGCGCCTCGGCGTACGGTACGCGGACGTCGTCGCCCACGCCGCGGACCGCGTCGACGAAGGCCCGGTCGACGGCCACGCGGGCGCCGTCCGGGTCGGCGGGCAGGTGCCGCTCCCCGTCGCCGTCGCAGACGGTCAGCCCGTCCTCGGCCAGCGACAGCGCCAGCCCGTCGGCGAGGATCTCCAGCCCGGCCCGGTGCTTCCAGCCCAGCACGCAGGCGGCCGCCAGGGTGCCCACCGCCCCGCCGGCGAAGCGCAGCGCGGCGGTGGTGACGGAGTCGATGTCCGCGCCGTCCACCGGTGGCGGGCTGCCGTCGCCGTACGCGGTCACCTCGCTCACCTCCCCGACCAGCAGGCGCATCAGGTCCAGCACGTGCGCGGCCTGCTCGACCACCGGGCCGCCGGACCGGTCCCGCCGGGGCCACCAGTCCACCGGGGGGACCTTGTCCAGCCAGGAGCCGCCGACCATGCGCACCGGCCGGTCGGCCAGCAGCGCCCGGGCCTGCTCCACCACGTGCAGGTACCGCCAGTGGTGCCCGACGCCGGTGAGCAGCCCGCGCCGGGCCACCAGGTCGGCGATCCGCTCGGCGGTGTCCAGATCCACCGCGACGGGCTTCTCCACGAACATCGGCACCCCGGCGGCGACGACCGCCTCCTCGACCGGACCGTGGGCGAACGGCGGCACGCAGACGTAGACGGCGTCGGGCCCGGCCGCCAGCAGCTCGTCCACGTCGGGGAACGCCCGCGCGCCGTACGCGTCGGCGAGGCGGGCGGCGGCGTCCCGCGTCACGTCCGTCACGCCGACGATCTCCACGTCCGGGAAGCCGCCCAGTACGCGGGCGTGGCGCTGCGCCACCCCGCCTGCCCCCACCAGTCCCACCCGGCACGCGCGCATGCTGACCCTTCCTCCGGTCGCTCCCAGTACCCGGACCACTGCCCAGCGGGAACGTGGTCAAACGTCCACCCGGAAACAGGCGGCGCGGAGCCCGTGATCAAGCTGGTAGAGGTAATCCGGTTAGCGCGCGGACCACACCGGGAACATGGTTCCCGGTTTCCGCCACGATCTGGGGGTGTCTCAGTGCGGAAGACAGATGCGAGGGTCACGCCGGTGGTGGAGGCATGGGCTACGTACCGGACCAGCTCGGCGGCCGACTGGACGCCGGGCCGGCTCCTGCGGGCCAAGGGCGACAGCCGGGTCAGCGTGGTGCTGCCGGCGCGCAACGAGGAGGCGACGGTCGGCGCGATCGTGTCGACCATCCGCCAGCACCTAATGGACCGGGTGCCCCTGGTCGACGAGCTGATCGTGGTCGACTCCCGGTCGACGGACCAGACCGCCCGGGTGGCCCGGGCCGCCGGCGCGGAGGTGGTCAGCCAGGACGAGATGACCCGGGGGCTGCCCCGGCTCACCGGCAAGGGCGACGCGCTGTGGGCGGGGCTCGCGGCGGCGGAGGGAGACGTGGTCGCGTTCGTCGACGCCGACCTGCGCGACTTCCGGCCGCACTTCGTCGCGGGGCTGCTCGGGCCGCTGCTCACCGACCCCTCGGTGGAGTTCGTGAAGGGCTTCTACCACCGGCCGCTGGTCGGCGCGGCCAGCGTGGAGGCCGACGGCGGCGGGCGGGTGACGGAGCTGATGGCCCGCCCGCTGCTCAACCTGTTCTGGCCCGAGCTGGCCGGCTTCGTCCAGCCGCTCGCCGGCGAGTACGCCGGACGGCGGGCGGTGCTGGAGCAGGTCCCGTTCGTCTCCGGGTACGGGGTGGAGACGGCGATGCTGATCGACCTGCTCGACCTGGTCGGGCTCGACGCGCTGGCCCAGGTCGACCTCGGCGAGCGTAAGCACCGCCATCAGGACACCGCCGCGCTGGGCCGGATGTCGGCACAGATCATGCTGACCGCGTGGTCGCGGTTGCAGCGGCGCGGCTGGGCCAGCCCGGGCACCGTCCCGGCGGCCCTGCTCACCCAGTTCCGGCGGGGCGGCTCCGACGCGCTGCCCAGCCTGGAGCGGGAGATCGTGGTCAGTGACGTCTCGGTGCAGGAGCGACCGCCGCTGGCGCAGCTCCGCCACCGGGTGCCCCGCCGGCGGGTCGCGGCGGCGTGAGGCGCGAGCGCGCCAGGAGAGGACCGAGCATGAGCCTGACCGTCCTGATGAACGCCGGCCCGTGGCTGTCCGTGCCGCCGCCCGGCTACGGCGGCATCGAGAACGTCATCGCCACCCTGGTACCGGAGCTGCGGCGGCTCGGCGTACGGGTGGTGCTCGCCTCGGTGGCGACCAGCACCCTGCCCGTGGACGAGCGGTTCCACGTCTTCGGCGACGGGCAGTTCCCGGCGTTGCAGCGGCCGTACAACCAGGTGTGCGGCGTCTCCCAGGCGCACCTGAACGGCGTGGTGCGGCTGCTGCAGGGCCGCGACGACATCGACCTGGTGCACGACCACGTCGAGGCCGTCGGCCTGGCCACCCTCGCCGCCATGGGTCCGGACGCCCCGCCCGTGCTGCACACCCTGCACTGGGACCTGGCCAAACACCCCGCGCTCTACGGCAACCTGGACGGCGGCGACCGGGTCCGGGTCAACGGGGTCTCGGCGTCGCAGCTGGCGCGCGCCCCGCTGGCGCTGCGCCAGCACTCGGTCGGGCACGTGCACCTGTCCACACCGCTCGCGGTGGACGCCGACCGCCGCCGTCCGGTGGACAAGGGCGACTACCTGGTGACGCTCGGCCGGATCTACCCGGGCAAGGGCCAGGACCTGGCCGCCCGGATCGCCCGGGCGGTCGGCGTGCCGCTGGTGCTGGCCGGCCCCCTCGGGCCGTACCACCGGCCGGAGGACCTGGCCGCGGCGGGCGACGAGGCCCGGCAGAACCCGGACGTGCGGTTCTTCCACGACGAGGTGGCCCCGCACGTCGACGGCGACCTGGTGCGCTGGGTCGGCACGGTCGCCGGGCAGGAGCGCGACGACCTCGTCGCCGGCGCCCGCGCCGCGCTGTTCCCGCTGCGCTGGGAGGAGCCCGGCGGCACGGCGGTCGTGGAGTCGCTCGCCCTGGGCACCCCGGTGGTGGCCACCGCCCGCGGCTGCCTGCCGGAACTGGTCGAGCACGGCCGCACCGGGCTGCTCACCGACGACGAGGGGGAACTGGCCGATCTGGTCCTGGCCGCGAGCCTGCTGGACGCCGGCGAGTGCCGGCGGGAGGCCGCGGCGCGGTTCACCCCGGCGGTGATGGCCGAGCGCTACGTCGGGCTGTACGACAGGGTCCGCCGGCTCGCCGCCGCCCGCCAACCGCAGGCCGCCTGAGGCTGGCGACCGGGGAACACGCCACCGGGCGACGAGCACGGCCGCCGGCGGGTTTCGAGGTGCCCGGCGCCGGGTAGCCGCGACCGTCGTCGTCGGCGGGAGCTTCCCGCACAGTGAGGAGATCGCGGTGACCGGATCAATGGCTCACTCCCGGGCCCGGCGCAACCCGGCGGACGGCCGCGCCCCCGTACAGCGGGCGGCCGCCGTCTTCGGGGTGGTGTTCCTGCTGATCGGGGTGCTCGGCTTCGTCCCCGGCATCACCACCCGGTACGACGACCTGTACTTCGCCGGGCACACCTCCGAGGCGAAGCTGCTCGGGGTGTTCCAGGTCTCGGTCCTGCACAACATCGTGCACCTGGCCTTCGGCGTCGCCGGGCTGGTGCTGTCGCGCACCGTGCACAACGCCCGGACGTTCCTGGTCGGCGGCGGCGCGATCTACCTCGTGCTGTGGCTCTACGGCCTGGTCGTCGACCACAGGACGGCGGCCAACTTCATCCCGGTCAACAGCGCCGACAACTGGCTGCACCTCGGCCTCGGCGTCGGGATGATCGCCCTCGGGGTGGCCACCACCCGGGGCCGCCGCTGAGCGGCGCGCGACCCGCCGGTCCCGCCGTTCCTCCCTCCCGCCCGCCGGTCCCTGCGGCCCGCCGGTTCCTCCGTTTCGCCCTCCGGCCCGCCGGGTACCTGCGGTTAACCCGGAGGATGAGACGAGGACCAGGCATGCCGAGCCGGATAACCTGCGAGGTCCGCGAGGGGTCGCCGGTGACGGTCGTACGGTTACGCGGCGGCCTCGACCTGCGGACCATGCGGTCCGTGCACCACGTCCTGGACGGGTGCCTCACGGCCCAGCCGGACGCGCTGGTGGTCGACCTGGCCGACGTCACGGTCCGGGACCGGCTGGCGCTGTCCGTGTTCGCCGCGGCCGCCCGCCGGGCGGCCGACTGGCCGGCCGTGCCGTTCGTCTTGTGCTCCCCGTCACCGGACGCGGCGAGCTGGCTGGCCGGGTCCCGCGCCGGGCGGGCGCTGCCCGTGCGGCGCGACGTCGCCGAGGCCGCCCGGACGGCTGGGGCCGCCGCCGCGCCCCGGCTACAGGCCCGGCTGGAGCCGGTGACGGGCGCCTGCCGGCGGGCGCGGGAGCTGGTCACCGAGGCCTGCGCGCGGTGGCACCTGCCGGAGCTGGTCGTCCCGACCACGGTGGTGCTCAGCGAACTGGTCGGCAACGTCGTCCGGCACGCCGGGACGCCGATGCAGGTGACCCTCACGCTGCGCCGGCCGTACCTGCAGGTGGCCGTCGCCGACGGCAGCCGGCGGACGGTCCGGCCCGCGGCCGCGCCCGACGTGCGCGCCGAGGGCGGCCGGGGTCTGCTGCTGGTACGCGAGCTGGCCCGCCGCTGGGGCAGCGCGCCGGTGGGCGACGGCAAGGTCGTGTGGGCACTGCTTCCCGCGACGTGACGGGGCCCCTCGTCCGAGGGGCCCTTCCCCGCACCTCAGTCGCGGCGGACCGGTTCGGCGGCCGCACCGTTCCGGGTCTTCGTCGGCGCCACCTCGGCGGCGTTGTGCCAGGGCGGCGGCGCGTCGGCCAGCATCGCCTGGCGCAGCCACGTCAACGCCCGGGACAGCAGCCGGGAGACGTGCATCTGGGAGATGCCGAACCGGGCGGCGATCTCCGCCTGCGTCTGGTTGCCGTAGAAGCGCATCGCCAGGATGCGCCGCTCCCGCCAGGGCAGCCGGTGCAGCAGCCCGCTGACGGTGACCCGGTCGTCGACCGACTCCAGGGCGTTGTCGGACTCCCCGACCAGGTCGCCGAACTCGGCCGAGCTCTCCCCGCCGACCGGCGCGTTCAGCGATGCCGGGCTGTACCCGGCGGCGGACTCCAGCGCCGCGAGGATCTCCTCCTCCGGCGTCTCCAGCCGCGCGGCCAGCTCGGCGACCGTGGGGGCCCGGGACAGCTCGCTGGTCAGCGCCGCGGTGGCCTGCCCGACCTCCAGGATCAGGTCGCGCAGCCGGCGGGGCACGTGCACACCCCAGGTCCGGTCGCGGAAGTGCCGCTTGATCTCGCCGACGATCGTGATGGCCGCGTACGCGGTGAACGAACCGCGTTCCGGGTCGTACCGGTCGACGGCGTTGACCAGGCCGAGGCGGGCGACCTGCTCCAGATCCTCCAACGGCTCCCCCCGCCCCCGGTACCGGCGGGCGAGCCGGCCGGCGAACGGCAGCGCGAAACGCACCAGGTCGTCACGCGCCTCCTGCCGCCGTTCCGGGGGCAGCCCCTCGATCCGCGCCGCGTACGCCAGCGCCGCCGCGTCGAGGTCCTCCAGGCCCCGATCGGTGGGTGGTGGTGTGGTCGTGGTGGTCTGTCCGAACATCCGCGCCTCCCTCAGGAAGGTCCCCCGCCCGGTTCGGAAACCGGTCGTGCGCATGGTCTGGCCACGCACCGGGCCGGAAAAGATGGGTCGTGACGGGAACGTCGACGGGGCGGCGACCGCGGGCCGCGCGGCCTGGCCGGGCCGTCGAGCCAGCGGTGTTCCCGCTCCGTAGGTACTCAATCACGCGACCGCGGGTTCGCGAGGATGTTTCGGCCGGCTGGTGGCACCGGCCACGGGCGCGCCGTGGGGGCGCGCGGATCAGGTCAGCACACCACCAGTCCCTGGTGGGCCGCGCCGGCACGCAGCGCCGCGACGGCGGCCGCGGCGGGCAGTGGCGGCGGGGCCGGCAGGTCGTACGGCTGGGCCCGCAGCACCTCGGTGGCCCGGCGGGTGGGCACCGACGCGACCGGGTAGCCCCGGGCGGCCGTGCGGTCCAGCGCCCGGCGGCGACGGCCGAACGCGGCCACGGCCAGCCACTGCGGCAGCCCCGCCAGCGCGGGCGAGCGCAGCCCCGGCGACTCCGGCAGCACGTCCACCGAGCTGAAGGGCTCACTGCCGGCGAGCCACCACTCGACGGCCTCGACGCTGCGCCGGGCCGCGTTCTCGCACCAGTACGGCACCAGCCCCGCGCGTACCACCTGCCACGGGTCCAGCAGCCGGCCGCACTCGACCACCAGCCGGTCGCCGGTCTTGCCCGCCCGGCGCAGCCAGGTCCGGTACAGGTCGGCGATCACGGCGCTGAGCGCCTCGGGCCGGGGGGACAGCACCCGGTGCAGTGGGTGCCCGCGCCGGGCGGCCCAGTCCCGCAGGGACAGCTCGAAGCCGGGCTCCACGGCATGCTCGGCGTGGTCCTGCGGGCCGGAGATTCGCGGCGACTCCCACCGGGCGCCGTCCCCGCCGGCGGAACGGAGCACCTGCCGCAGGGCGTGCGAGTCGGGGTGGAAGTCCGCCGGATCGAGGCCGCTGACCGGGGAGCCGGCCTGGAAGCTGTGCCCCGGGCCGGCGTCGTACACCGGCCAGGTGCGGGCGTCGCGCAGCAGCAGCACCGGGGCGCCCGGGTCGAGCCGGTCGGCGAGGAACCGGGCGTACGCCGCCGGCAGCGACCGCCAGCGCAGCGCGAGCCAGACGGTCGCGCCGGCGAGCGGTCCGCGGCTGGCGGGGCAGTGCACCTGGCGGACGTGTACGTCCGGGTTGCCGGCCAGCAGCCGGGTGGTCAGCGCGGCGCCGTGCTCCAGGGCGGCCCCGGGCCGGTCCACCGCGCCCCGGGTCCAGTGCACGGCCGTCTCGAAGGCGGCGGGCAGCCAGGGTACGCCCATGGCCACCGCCAGGTGCATGGCCGCGCCGTGCGGGGAGCCCAGCACCGCCCCGGGGTAGCTCCGGCGGGGGTACTGGTCGACGAGCCACCGGGCCACCCCGGCCGCGTCGACCTCGGTGGCCTGGTCGGGGGTGAGCGCCGTCCGCCCGGCGGCCCGGGCGGCGACGGCCCGGCGTACGGGCTCCGGCGCGCCGGTGAACCGGGCCGGCGTGCCCGGGTGGTGCCCGAGGTCGGCGCAGTCCTCCCCGCGCAACGCCCGGGCGGCCGCGGCGACCAGGAGCCGGCCGGTGCTGCCGGCCACCACCACGCGGTCGCCGGCCAGCCCGAGCCCGTCCGCCGCGTGTCCCCCGCGCACCGTGTGTGCCGGTCCCGGCCGCCCTCGTTCACTCACCACGCGGGCCGGCTTCCCGTCCCGATGGGGTCTAAACGGGGCATCCGCCACCCCGCGGGGCATTCCCCGCCCACCCGTCAGGTGCCGGGCACGTCGTGGCCCCGGCCGGGGGTGGCGGCGTCGACGTAGCGCAGCACGGCGCCCACCCCGTCGGTCAGGTCCGGAGCCTCGTCGGGCCCCAGCACGGCCAGCTCCGCGTGGGTGCCGACCAGTGCCCGGACCAGCGCCGCGTCGGCGCGTACCCGGTGCGGGTCGGGCACCGACATCGCGGACAGCTGGGCCGGGTCGGTGGCGATGTGGGTCGGCTCCGGGCCGATCCACAGCTGCTCGGTCGAGGACGGGTCGTCGACGAGCAGCATGGTGTCGACCTGGTTGCGCCGCAACGCCGAGACGACGGCGTCCAGCCCGGCGCCGACGTCCTCCTGCATCCCGAAGCGGTCCAGCGCGGTGCTGATGCGCTGGTCGGCCACCTCGGCGATGGTCTGCACGGTGACGTCGTCCATCCGCATCGGGTCGGCGCCGCCGGCCCGCGACCCGGCGTCGGTGCGGACCACCATGTCCTGCCAGCGCTCGGGCAGCTGGGCGGCGATCATCCCGGTGGCCCGGACGTCGCCGGCCACCACGAGCACCTCCGCGCCGACCTTCTCGGCCAGTTCCACGGTGGCCGCGACCGTGTCGCCCGCGTTGTGGTGCCACGCCTCCATGGCGGCCCGCTGGTAGCGCGACTGCGACCAGCCGCCGGGGTTGACCCGCCGCAGCTGGAAGTCCTCCCGCCCCTTGACGTGCGCCTTGCGGGGCACCCCACCGGCGCTGACCGCGACGGCGTCGGCGCCGGTCCGGTCGGCCAGCACCCGCACCCAGGCGACCTGCTCGCCGCGCTCGGCGAGCAGCGGCATCGTGTGCGGCAGCTCGGACCAGGACGCCAGGTCCCGCAGCGGCGGGGCGGACAGGTACTCGGTGAGCACGGGCCGGCCCCGGGCGGCGAACACGGCGATGCCGTAGTCTCCCGGCAGCGGATCATGGCCGCGGACCACCCGCTCGACGGCATCCACCGTCGCCGCGTCGGCGCCCTGGTTGAGCAGATCGCCCTTGAGGGCCCGCCAGCGCAGGTCCACCCCGGGGCGCGAGTCCTGGGTGTCCCGGGAGGCGTCGAGGTAGACCGAGCACCACGGCCCGGGACGGTCGTAGAGCGGGCGCAGGAAGGACAGCTGCATGCTCGACCCCTTTCCAGCTCGGCCCCCCGCTTACCCGCGCCGGTGGGCTTGTCACCTGGCGGGCCGCGAACGTGACGAGATTTCATTCATGTGGTTCAATCAGCGGTGCGGCTACCATCGGCGCACGGAACCGGACTCTGGGTGGTGAACATGGACAGCGACCTCGACTACCGGCGGATCGCCCACCCGACGCAGCGGATCGTCACCGGCCGGGTGGTCCGGCTCCTCGACGGCTATCCCCGCGAGCTGCGGATCGGCCAGCCGGTGCTGGTGGCCGTGGTGACCGCCGCCGCCGTGATGGGCCTGCTGCTGCTGGCGGTGCGCGCCCTGCTGTCCACCGGCGGGGCCGGCGCCCGGCGCAGCTGGAAGGAGCTGCGCAAGGGCCCCGAGTTCCTGGTGACGCCGATGCGGCTGCGCGACTCCGACAACCGGCTCTGCGAGGTCGAACTGCACGGGCACCTGCCGCAGAGCGCCCTGCACCCGTCCGACTGGATCCAGGTCACGCTCCGGCCGCAGGACCCGGACCTGCCGCCCCGCGTCGAGCGGATCGTCAACCTGACCACCGGGCAGCTGCTGCGACCGCGCCACGCCACCCTGTGGAGCCATCTCGGCCCGCCCCTGCTCATCCAGGCCACGCTGGGCGCGCTGCTGACGTTCGCGGCGGCCGCGCTGGTCGTGCTCGCCTGACTCCCCGTCGGCGGGGTTTCCGACGCGTCGGCGGCGGGCACCGTGGGAGGCGTGTTCGACGGGTTCGCGCTGGAGGAGATCGACGTCGGCGAGGTCCGGCTGCGGGTACGCCACGGCGGGTCCGGCCGGCCGGTGGTGCTCCTGCACGGCCACCCGCGCACCCACGTGACCTGGCACCGGGTCGCGCCGCTGCTGGCCGCGTCGCACACCGTCGTCTGCCCCGACCTGCGCGGCTACGGCGGCTCGTCGAAGCCGCCGGGCGACGCTGGACACACCACGTACGCGAAACGGGCGATGGCCCGCGACGTGGTCGGCCTG
The DNA here is from genome assembly GCF_039871625.1 of Micromonospora sp. B11E3. Taxonomy (NCBI): domain Bacteria; kingdom Bacillati; phylum Actinomycetota; class Actinomycetes; order Micromonosporales; family Micromonosporaceae; genus Micromonospora; species Micromonospora sp. B11E3. The sequence goes on from NZ_JBDPMC010000019.1 coordinate 44,243, forward strand.
CTCGACGCGCTGGGGCACGACCGGGCGGCGGTGGTCGGCCACGACCGGGGCTGCTACGTGGCGATGCGGACGGCGCTGGACCACCCGGACCGGGTGAGCCGGCTCGGGGTGCTCGACGGGGTGCCGATCGGCGAGGCCCTCGCCCGGGCCGACGCCCGGTTCGCCGCCCGCTGGTGGCACTGGTTCTTCCTCGGCCAGTCGGACAAGCCCGCGGAGCGGGTGATCAACGCCGACCCCGACGCCTGGTACGGCGGGTCGCCGGCCGAGATGGGCGAGCAGGCGTACGCCGACTACCGCCGGGCGATCCACGACCCGGCCACGGTGCACGCGATGTGCGAGGACTACCGCGCGGGCCTGGGCCCGGACCGGGCGGCCGACGACGCCGACCGGGCCGCCGGACGGCGGATCGCCTGTCCGGTGCTGTTCTGCTGGTCGGAGCGGGACGACATGGTCGACCTGTACGGCGACCCGGCGGCGATCTGGCGGGACTGGGCCGACGACGTGCGGACCGCGTCGATCGACTCCGGGCACCACATGGCCGAGGAGGCCCCGGAGCGACTGGCCGCCGTGCTGACGGCGTTCCTGGCCGCCGCCTGAGCTCAGCCCACCCGGGTCAGCGGGCGGGCCGGCTCCGGCGCGCTGCGCAGCATGCCCCGACGCCGGGCCCAGCGCTCGAAGAACAGGGTGGCGAACGGCGGGACGGCGCAGACCAGCGCGCCGAGGACGGGCAGCGGGCGCCAGCGGTGCAGCCGGGCGACGACGAGCACCAGGGCGACGTACGCGACGAACAGCCCGCCGTGGATCGGCCCGAAGATCTTGACGCCGATCTCGTTGGCCGGCGGGCCGTACTTGACCGCCATGCCGGCCAGCAACGCCAGCCACGAACCCGCCTCGGCGACCGCCGCCGCGACGAACAGCCTGGTCAGTTTCTCGCGCATCCCCACTCCCCCACCGGTCGGCGGCCATGCTATCCAGCGGGGCCCGCGGGCCGGGCGCGTACGGGCCGGACGGCGACAGGGATCACCCGGGCCGCACCGGGTACGTGGAGGGAGCCTCGGGTCTTCCTTGGCCAGTCCCCGCGTGCAAGGTTAGAGGAACCAACGGTGACAGGGTGGTGACCATGGGCCAGGACGTCGGCGTGCGGACCTTCAGTCGCGAGGACCGGGCCCGGTACCGGGAGAAGGTGCGGCGGTGCCTGGACGTCTTCGCCGAGATGCTGCGGGAGTCCCGCTTCGACGTCGAGCGCCCCATGACCGGGCTGGAGATCGAGCTGAACCTCGTGGACGAGGACTCGATGCCGGCGATGCGCAACGCCGACGTGCTGACCGCGATCGCCGACCCGAGCTTCCAGACGGAGCTGGGCCAGTTCAACGTCGAGATCAACGTGGCGCCGCGCCGGCTGGCCGGCACCGGCACGGCGGAGTTCGAGGAGAACGTCCGGGCCAGCCTGAACGCCGCCGAGACGAAGGCCCGGGGCATCGGGGCGCACATGGTGATGATCGGCATCCTGCCGACCCTGCGTCCGGAGCACCTGACCGCCGCCGCGTTGTCGGCCAACCCGCGCTACCGGCTGCTCAACGAGCAGATCTTCGCCGCCCGGGGCGAGGACCTGCGGATCTCGATCGGTGGCGTGGAGCGGCTCGCCGTCACCGCCGACACCATCACCCCGGAGGCCGCCTGCACCAGCACCCAGTTCCACCTCCAGGTCAGCCCGGCCCAGTTCGCCGACTACTGGAACGCGGCCCAGGCGATCGCCGGCGTCCAGGTCGCCGTGGGCGCGAACTCGCCGCTGTTCTTCGGCCGGGAGCTGTGGCGGGAGACGCGCGTACCGCTGTTCCAGCAGGCCACCGACACCCGGCCGGAGGAGATCAAGGCCCAGGGCGTACGCCCCCGGGTGTGGTTCGGGGAGCGCTGGATCACCAGCGTGTTCGACCTGTTCGAGGAGAACGTGCGGTACTTCCCGGCGTTGCTGCCGGTCTGCGACCCGGAGGACCCGGCGGAGACCCTCGCCCGCGGGGACGTGCCGAAGCTCGCCGAGTTGCGGCTGCACAACGGCACCGTCTACCGCTGGAACCGCCCGGTGTACGACGTGTCGAGGGGCCGGCCGCACCTGCGGGTGGAGAACCGGGTGCTGCCCGCCGGCCCGACGGTGCTCGACACGATCGCCAACGGCGCGTTCTACTTCGGGCTGGTCCGGGCCCTGGCCGAGTCCGACCGGCCGCTGTGGTCGCAGATGTCGTTCAGCGCGGCCGAGGAGAACTTCGCCAGCTGCGCCCGGTACGGCATCGACGCGCAGGTGTTCTGGCCCGGCCTGGGATACCTGCCGGTCACCGAGCTGGTGCTGCGCCGGCTGCTGCCGCTGGCCCACCACGGCCTGGACCGCTGGGGGCTCGACCCGGCGGAGCGGGACCGGCTGCTCGGCGTGGTCGAGCGGCGCTGCCTGACGGGCCGCAACGGCGCGACCTGGCAGGTGGAGACGCTGCACCGGCTGGAGTCGGCCGACCACCTGGACCGGCCGGAGGCGCTGCGCGAGGTGGTGCGGCACTACGTCACCCTGATGCACAGCAACCGCCCCGTGCACGAGTGGCCCATCCCCTGACGACCGCCCGCTCGGCCCTGTCGATCAAGAGCTTTGTGTCGGGATTCGCGGCCACACGTGACCCGAACCTCTTGGTCATCCGGCCCCTGCCCGGGATGGGCGGCCCTGGCGCCCGACGCCTCACCCGGCCGCCCCCGCGCCTTCTCCGGCCACTCCTGGCGACAAAGCGGTTCTTGTCATCCGGAGTTCGTATTCCGACGCAATTCTCGCGCCCGCCGGGGCGAAGGGCCTGGGCGCATGGGCGGGGCAGCTCCACAGGGCACCGAACGACTACCTTTCCGCCAACCCATAGACGCTTTTCGAAGCGCTTCTTAATATGGTCCCTGCCGCTCGGCAAATTTCCCCGGCCACAAGGAGACAGACTTGATCAAGCGCGCGTTTTTGGTACTCGCGGCGGCCGTCCTCGGCCTCGCCGCCGTGGCCGCCCCCGCACAGGCCGCCCCCACGCAGGGCGCCGCCCCCGCGCCGGCCGTCGCGGTGGCGCAGTCCGACGTCGGCGTCCAGGTCGCCCCCACCGGCTGCACGACGTGGGTGGAGTGGGTGCAGGAAAGCTACAACGTCTACTACCAGGGCCGCGGCAACGTGCAGTGCGCCACCGGCCGCTACAAGGTCAAGCTCCAGTGCCGCAACCTGCAGACCGGCGTGGGGTACGTCGTCTACGGCAGCTACGCCGTGAACGCGCCCGGCACGGCCACCGCCCTCTGCTACAGCGGCAACGTCGCCGAGCGCGTGTACCCCGTCGAGGACCCGCTGCCCACCGTCGGCGTCACCGGTTGCATCGGCTGGGCGGAGTGGGTCCACGAGGGCAGCAACTACCACTACTACGGCCGCGGGACCGCGCAGTGCGACACCGGCACCTACCGGGTCCAGATCCAGTGCCGCAACGTGCAGACGGGCCAGCGGTACGTCGTCTACGGCCCGGCGGTGACCGCCCCCAGCATCTCCACCACCACCTGCTACCGGGGCAACGTCGCGGACGCCGTGACGGGCGTGCCGGCGTGACGGCTCCCGGGGTCGCGCCGCACCGCGCCCGCTAGTCACTAGGAGACCCGCTCGCCGCGCAGCTCGGCGACCGCCACCTTCGCCGCCTGCGCGATCAGCGCGTCGTCGTGGGAGGCGTCCCTGTCGTCGCGGCGGGACAGCACGGCGAGCACGATCGGGTCGCCGCCGGTCGGCCACACCACGGCGATGTCGTTGCGGGTGCCGTACCCGCCGGTGCCGCTCTTGTCGCCGACCTCCCATCCGGCGGGCACCCCGGCCCGGATCAGCGTCGCTCCGGTCGGGTTGCCCCTGAGCCAGTCCACCAGCACGGCGCGGTCCTCGCCGGAGAGGGCGTCACCGAGCGCGTACGCCCGCAGGTCCGTCGCCAGGGCCCGCGCCGTGCTGGTGTCCCGGACGTCGCCCGGGGCGGCCTCGTTGAGGTCGGGCTCGACGCGCGCGACCTCGGTGACCCGGTCGCCGAGGTCGCGCAGCGCCCGCTCCAGCCCCTCCGGCCCGCCGAGCCGGGCCAGCAGCAGGTTCCCGGCGGTGTTGTCGCTGTACCGCACCGCCGCGTCGGCCAACGCCCGCAGCGTCATCCCGTCCGCGACGTGCTTGCCGGTGACCGGCGAGTACGGCACGAGGTCGCTCATCTTGTAGCGGACGACCTCGTCGAGCTGCGCCGACGACGTCTCGTCCAGCACCGCCGCGGCGGTGAGGGCCTTGATCGTGGAGGCGTAGGCGAACCGCTCGTCGGGGCGGTACGCGACGGTGCGGCCGGATCCGGTGTCCACGGCGTACACGCCGAGCCGCGCGCCGAAGCGGGCCTCCAACCGCCCGAAGCCCGGGTCCGACGAGCCGGTGGCGGCCGGGCCCGCCGACGCGTCGGCGGCGGAGGCGGGCGGCGCGGGGGCCGACGGGGTGGGGGTGTCGGTGGACGTGCAGGCGGCGGGCGCGGCGAGCGCCAGGGCGGCGCACGCCAGGACGGCGCGGCGTCGGGCAGAGAACGTCATCCCCGTGGTTCCCTCCGTGAAACGCCCCCGACAGGAGCGTGTCGACACCGTCACCGTACGCTCACGTCGGCGACACCACGGGGCGGATGGCCTCCGAACAGCGGGCGGGATACGCCGGGAGAGGATCAGAGGGCGACGACGGCGGCCGTCTCCGCCGGCAGCTCCAGTCCGTCGCGCATCACCGTGACCCCGGTGCCGGTGGTCAGCAGTACGCTGCGCACCACGCCGGGCAGGGTGACCCGCTGAGGCTTGCCGGCGAGGTTCGCCACCACCAGGCACTCGCCGCGCCGCACGAGCAGGAACTGGTCGCCGTGGCGGACGTCGACGTCGTGCAGCCGGGGGTCGGACAGGTCGGGCCGGCTCCTGCGCAGCGCGATCAGCCGCCGGTAGAAGTCGTACATCCGGCGGTGGTCGGGCTTGTCCAGCTCGGCCCAGTCGAGCCGGGAGCGCAGGAAGGTCTCCCGGTCCTGCGGGTCCGCCACGTCGCCCGCCGGCCAACCGTGGGCGGCGAACTCCCGCCGCCGGCCGGCGGCGACCGCCGCCGCCAGCTCCGGCTCCGGGTGGCTGGTGAAGAACTGCCAGGGTGTGCTGGCCGCCCACTCCTCCCCCATGAACAGCATCGGCGTGAACGGGGCGGTGAGCAGCAGCGTCGCCCCCACCCGGAGCAGCGCCGGGGACATCGTCGCGGAGAGCCGGTCGCCGGTGGCCCGGTTGCCGACCTGGTCGTGGTTCTGCAGGTACGCCACGAAGCGGTGCCCCGGGACGCGCTGCCGGTCGACGGGACGGCCGTGGCTGCGGTTGCGGAAGCTGGACCAGGTGCCGGCGTGGAAGTACCCGCCGGTGAGCACGTCGGCCAGGCTCTCCAGCGAGCCGAAGTCGCCGTAGTAGCCCTGCCGCTCCCCGGTGAGCACGGTGTGCAGGGCGTGGTGGACGTCGTCGTTCCACTGGGCGTGCAGGCCGTACCCGCCGGCCTCGCGGGGGGTGATCAGCCGGGGATCGTTGAGGTCGGACTCGGCGATCAGCGACAGCGGCCGACCCAGGTGGGTCGACAGCGCCTCCACCTCGATCGCCAGCTCCTCCAGCAGGTGGGTGGCGCGGGTGTCCGGCATCGCGTGCACGGCGTCCAGCCGCAGGCCGTCGACGTGGTAGTCGCGCAGCCACATCAGCACGCTGTCGACGATGTAGCGGCGTACCTCGTCCGACTGCGGGCCGTCGAGGTTGACGGCGCGCCCCCACGGGTTGCTGCGCTCGCTGAGGTACGGGCCGAACGTCGGCGCGTAGGCCCCGGAGGGCCCGAAATGGTGGTAGACGACGTCGAGGATCACCCCCAACCCCTTGGCGTGGGCCGCGTCGACGAGGCGTTTCAGCCCGTCGGGGCCGCCGTACGGCTCGTGCGGGGCGAACCAGCAGACGCCGTCGTAGCCCCAGTTGTGCTCGCCGTTGAAGGCGTTGACCGGCAGCAGCTCGACCATGTCGACGCCGAGGTCGACGAGGTGGTCGAGGCGGTCGATCGCCGCGTCGAAGGTGCCCTCCGGGGTGAACGTGCCGACGTGCAGCTCGTACAGGATGCTGCCGGGCAGCTGGCGGCCGGTCCAGGCGGCGTCGGTCCAAGGGAACGCCGCGTGGTCGTAGAGCCGGCTCGGGCCGTGCACCCCGGCCGGCTGCCAGGCGGAGCGGGGGTCGGGCAGCGCCCGGTCGGAGTCGTCGAGGACGAAGGCGTAGTCGGTGCCGGGGCCCGTGCCGGGCGCCTCCGCCCGCCACCAGCCGCCCGGCACGGAGATCATCTCGCGGTCGCGCCCCCCGGGCAGGCGCAGCCGGACGCGGGCGGCTTCGGGCGCCCACACCGTGAACTCGGTCATCGTGCCTCCACGGACTCGGCGGGCGCCAGCAGCGCGACGGGGAAGGTGGCCAGGAGGTCGGAAAGCAGCAGCTCACCGCCACTGTAGACCCGTCCGGCGGTGGCGGCCAGGGCGAAGCCGGGGCGCACCTGCACCGGTACGTGACGCCGACCCGCGCGTCCGGCGCGGCGGGTCGCGGGGCGGAGGGCGTGGTCACGCCGCCCGCTCCAGGACGACCAGGGAGCGGTCCGGGACGCAGATCGCGCCGCCCGCCTCGACGAGGGTCGACCTCTCCGGGTCGGGTTCGGCGGTGCTGATCACCAGTTCCCAGCGGCGACCGAACTCCTGGCCGGGCAGGGTGAAGTCCAGCGGCCCGTCGTGGGCGTTGAAGCAGAGCAGGAACGAGTCGTCCCGGTGGCGCTGGCCGTACTGGCCGCGCTCGCGGATGCCGTCGCCGTTGACGAACAGCGCCACCGAGCGGCCGAAGTCGTTGCCCCAGTCCTCGCCGGTCATCTCCCGCCCGTCGGGGGTGTACCAGGCCAGGTCGGGCAGGCCGGAACCGGCGGCCCGGCCACCCACGGGCAGCCCGGTGAAGAACCGGCGGCGGCGGAACACCTGGTGCCGGCGGCGGAAGGCGACCAGCCCCCGGACGAACTCCAGCAGCGACCCGTCGGCGTGCTCCCAGTCGACCCAGGCCAGCTCGTTGTCCTGGCAGTAGGCGTTGTTGTTGCCGCGCTGGGTGCGGCCCAGCTCGTCGCCGTGGCCGATCATCGGCACGCCCTGGGACAGCAGCAGGGTGGCCAGGAGGTTGCGCCGCTGCCGCGCCCGCAGGGCCAGCACGCCGGGGTCGTCGGTGTCCCCCTCGACGCCGCAGTTCCAGGACCGGTTGTGGCTCTCGCCGTCCCGGTTCTCCTCGCCGTTGGCCTCGTTGTGCTTGGCGTCGTACGACACCAGGTCGGCCAGCGTGAACCCGTCGTGGCAGGTGACGAAGTTGATGCTGTGGAAGGGGCGGCGGCCGTCGTCCTGGTAGAGGTCGGCGGAGCCGGAGATCCGGGAGGCGAACTCGGCGAGGGTGGCGGGCTCGCCCCGCCAGAAGTCCCGCACGGTGTCGCGGTACTTGCCGTTCCACTCGGTCCACATCGGCGGGAGCGCGGCGGGCCGGGGCGCCGCTGGCCGTCTCCGCCACCGGCGGGCTCGCCGAGATCGTGGAGCCCGGCGTCACCGGGATGACGTTCGCCCCGCAGGACCCGGACGGGCTCAGCGAGGCGGTGCACGCGCTGCTGTCGGACACCGAGCGTGCCCGGACACTGGCCCGGCGGGCCCGCGCGCTGGTGCACCAGCGGTACGGCTGGGCGTCGATCGCGCAGCGCACCGCGGCGACGTACGCGGCGGCGGTCGCCTCGGCGCCGGCGTTCACGGCCGAGCGGGCCGCCCGGCGGATGGCCGAGGGCCGCGCCGCGCCGCGGATCGCCGAGGGCAACCTGCTCGCCGCCGCGGGCCTGCGGTGAGCGAAGGCCCCCTGCCAACGCTTCCGGTATGGCAGGCCCCCCTGTCAACAACGCCTCCGCCGGCAGGAGACGGAAATCGGACTGCCCACCCCGTACGGGATGGGCGGCCCACCGTCGTCGCGGAGCCGGAGGTCAGCGCGCCGGGCCCGGCCAACGGCCGTCAGACGGGAGCGGAACGGGCCGGACCGCCTCCGCGTCGAAGAGGCGCTGCACCTCGGCCGCACTCAGGGCGCCCTGGTACAGGCCGAGGTCGTCGACCTGCCCATACAGCCAGCCCGCCGGTCCGGCCAGCGTGGTGGACCGGCCGACCAGCAGCGGTCCCGTGGCCTGGTAAGGCTGCCAGGCAGGGTTCAGCCCGACCGCCTCGGCCAGCGTCCCGTCGACGTACAGCCGCGCCTCGCGGTGCGTGGCGTCGAGGACCGCGACGAGGTGGTGCCACTGGTCCGGCCGGGCGGCCGGCGCGGTCGCGTACGTGGCGGTCGATTCGTCCGCGGTCGCGGTCGCCAGCATCCCGAACTCCCACCGGCCGCCGTCCGCCGGCTCGTAGGACAGTCGCAGGACGCTACGGTCGACGGCGTCCTGGGACAGCACGGTCTGCGCCCCGCGCGTCGGGTCCAACCGGACCCAGGTCGACAGCGTGAACGACTGATCGGTCCGCAGCACCGGGACGTCCTGTCCGGCGAAGGTCTCCGGATCGAGGACGTCCGACTGGGTCCGCCCGTACTCCTGAGTGGCCTCGCCGTAGTGCGGGTCGGTCGGGTCCTCGATCCAGTGCGTGTCGTCGAGGGCGAGGGCGTTGCCCCGCTGCCCGGCGGTGACGTCGGCGCCCTTTGTCAGGGCGAGACGGCGACCGAACACGCTGGCGTCCCCGGCGTAGCAGAGGCTGGGGTCGAGGTTCTCCTCGTAGCACGGCGTCGCCAGCTCGAACGCCCATCTGCCGACCTGGACCGGCCGGAGCAGGCCGGGCTCGTCGAAGCCGCCGGAGCCCGGGTCGGAGGCGAGCCAGCCGGTGAAGTCCTGGTCGACCAGGGCCCGGTCGTACACCCGCGCGTCGGCGAGGTTGCCCTGCCACCAGGTGGTGTCACCGCGGCCCAGCCGGACCTGGCCGGTGGGATCGTCGACCGCCGTCACGTTGCCGACGGTCGCCTCCGCCACCCCGTTCACCCGCAGGGTGAGGGTGTGCGCGGAGGCGTCGTGCACCACCGCCAGGTGGGCCCAGAGCCCGACCTGAGGCACCGAGACGGACCGGGCGGCCGACCACCTGGCGCCCTTGCCGGTCTTGGACGGCATCAGCACGAGCCACCTGTTGGTCTCGCTGTCGTAGCCGGCCGAGAGGGTGGCCTGGCCAGAGCTGGCCTTGCTGGCGAACACCCGGCTGACGCTGGTGTCGGTGAGCCGCACCCAGGCCGCCAGGGAGAAGGTGCCGGCGGTGTTGAGGGCCGAGGGGGACGCCGACAGGTACGACGAGGCGCCGTCGAAGGCGACCGTCTGGGCGCCGAGCAGCCTGGCGTCGCCCTGCCAGGAAACGCCCGAGGCGGTCAGCGGGGTGTCGCTGGGCGCGGCGTTGCGGTCGGCGAGCGCCTGCACCTGGGTCGTTCCCGGGTACGCCTCCAGCCCCCACAACGCCGTCGGGGGCGCCGGTCGGTCGGAGGCGACGGCGGTACCCGGCTTCGCGTACGCCACGGCGCCACCGGCGAGGGGCAGCAACACGGCGGCGCAGGCCGCGGCCAGGCGCAGCGCGCCCGGGTAGGCCACGCCCCGGGCGGGGCGTGACGACGATCTGTCAGTGGTCATGAAACCTCTTCCCCGTGAGAACCTCGGACGGACTCGGCAAGACATCGACGGACGCCTGGCCGGATCGCCGGGACAGTCTCACCGGGCGACAGCCGCTCCGCTATCCGGTATTGGCCGCGCCGGCGGTCGTACCCGGACAGGGACGGCGGAACGGCGACGGGCCGCCAACCCGGCTGGGGTCGGCGGCCCGTCGTCGTGAGCCTGCGGGTCAGCGCTCCGCGAGCGGGGCGTACGCCCGCTCGGGGGAACCGGTGTAGACCTGCCGCGGCCGGCCGATCTTGGTCTCCGGGTCGTTGATCATCTCGCGCCACTGGGCGATCCAGCCGGGGAGCCGGCCGAGGGCGAAGAGCACGGTGAACATCTTCGTCGGGAAGCCCATGGCCTTGTAGATCAGGCCGGTGTAGAAGTCGACGTTCGGGTAGAGCCGGCGGGAGACGAAGAAGTCGTCCGCGAGGGCGATCTCCTCCAGCTGCACCGCGATGTCCAGCAGCGGGTCCGGCTTGGACATCCGGCCGAGCACGTCCTGGGCGGCCTGCTTGACGATGGCGGCGCGCGGGTCGTAGTTCTTGTAGACCCGGTGGCCGAAGCCCATCAGCTTCACGCCCTCCTGCCGGTCCTTGACCTTCTGCACGAAGGTCCGGACGTCGCCGCCGTCGGCCTGGATCCGCTGCAGCATCTCCAGCACGGCCTGGTTGGCGCCGCCGTGCAGCGGCCCGAACAGCGCGTTCACGCCGGCCGAGACCGAGGCGAAGAGGTTGGCGTTGCTGGAGCCGACCAGCCGCACGGTGGAGGTGGAGCAGTTCTGCTCGTGGTCGGCGTGCAGGATGAACAGCATGTCCAGCACCCGGGCGACCACCGGGTCGACCTCGTACGCCTCCGCCGGCACGCCGAACGTCATCCGCAGGAAGTTCTCCACGTACCCGAGGGAGTTGTCCGGGTACAGCAGCGGCTGGCCGATGGACTTCTTGTACGCGTACGACGCGATGGTGGGGACCTTCGCCATCAGCCGGACCATCGACATCTCGACGTGCTCGGCGTCGAACGGGTCCAGGCTGTCCTGGTAGAAGGTGGAGATGGCGCTGACGGCAGAGGACAGCACGGCCATCGGGTGGGCGTCGCGGGGGAAGCCGTCGAAGAACCGCCGCATCTCCTCGTGCAGCAGCGAGTGCCGCCGGATCCGCTCGCTGAACTCGGTCAGCTGCTGCTGGCTCGGCAGCTCCCCGTAGATCAGCAGGTAGGAGACCTCCAGGAAGGAGGACTTCTCGGCGAGCTGCTCGATCGGGTAGCCCCGGTACCGCAGGATGCCCGCGTCGCCGTCGATGTACGTGATCGCGGACGAGCAGGCCGCGGTGTTGACGAAGCCGGGGTCGTACGTCGTCATCCCGGTGTCCTTGAGCAGCTTGCTCACCACGAGCCCGTCGGGGCCTTCGACCGCCGACCGCACCGGCATCGAAAGCTGCCCACCGGGGTGATCGAGCTTGACTTCCGTCATGTGGTTCCTCGCTTCGCCGGCAGATCTACGTCGAAATTGCCTTCGCTTTTACCGTAAACACGGTTGCGGGAACACCGCCCGCCGTGGTTCGGCGGTGAGGCATGCGTCACCCGATTCCCGACCAGCCCACGGGGAAACCCCGTCGGTCCGGGCGCCGCCGGGAGGCGCCGCGGGCGGTCAGCGGGACGTCTCGCACGACCCGGAGAACGCTCCCGGAGCCCGGGAATCGCTCGGGCGGCACCCCGAACCGGGGCAAAGCGTCAACGGGTCCCCTGCCAGGCGCGGAGGCGCTGACAGGGGCCCCTCCTTCCGAAACTCTCAGGAAAGACTCAGCCGGCGCAGATCGTCGTCGGCCGCGACCCGGTAGACGTCCAGGCGGTTGGCGCCGGCCCGGAACAAGGAGTCGTCGGCCAGCAGCGCGGCGAAGCGACGGCCGCCGGGGTCCGCCGGCACCACCGGCACGACGGCCCCGACCCGGCCGTTGACCGCCACCGCGAGCAGCGTGCCGTCCGGGACGGCCGGCGGGACGGTGCCCCAGACCAGGGCCGGCAGTTGGCCGCTCGCCGGGTCGACGGCGGCGAACGCCGCGAGGTTGGCGACCCGGACCGTGCCGCCGCCCGGCCGCTCCCCCACGGTCGTGCCGACCAGCGGGTGCGGCCGCGGCGCGGGCGGCGGGGCGGGCACCCCGCCGGGGAAGGTGACGGGCTCGCCGGGGCGGTCGTAGAACCGCTTGTCGGCGCGCTCGCGCGCCGGGTGTCGGGCGGAGCGCCCGTCGACGGGCCAGGGGATCCGCACCCCGGCGGCGTCGGCGACGGTGGGCAGCAGGTCGACGTGCTCCCAGTTGCGGTCGTCGATCCGGCCGGCCCGCTGGCCGGGTTCCTTGACGAACGTCGGTACCCAGGTCACCTCCCCGGGCGCCGCCCGGATGGCGTCCATCCCCCGCCCCTGGAAGCCCCTGGTGAAGCTGACCCCGTGGTCGGCGGTGACCACCAGCAGGGCCCTGTCGTACAGGCCGGTGGCGCGCAGGGTGCGCAGCGTCTCGCCGATCAGCCGGTCGGTGTACGCCAGCTGCGCCAGGTGCCGCTGCCGGGCCAGCTCCACCCAGCCGTCGCCGTCGTTCGGCAGGTCCTGCGGCGCGTCGTACCGGGCGCCGGACGGCAGGTACGTCCACGGCGGGTGCGGCATCAGCAGGTGCAGGAAGTGCAGGGTGGGCCGGTCGCTCGGGCGCAGCCCCGCGAGGAAGGTGGTGAACCGGGCCGGCTGGTTGTCGTTCAGGTTGGCCCAGCGGAAGCGCGGGTCGGCCGGCGCCGGCTCGGCGGCGTCCAGGCCGGCCTCGGCGGCGGTCAGCTCGCGGTAGGACTCCTCCGGGTCGATCCGGCTGTCCACGGGGGCGGCGAGCTGGCCCAGCAGTCTGCCGCTCTCCCGGACCAGGGTGCCCAGCCCCTGCGCCGGGCTGACCGGCTGGTCGCAGCGGCTGGGCGGGCAGAGCCGGGTGATGCTCTCCTCGGCGCGGATGTCGTACAGGCCGCCGAGGGCGGTGAACAGGTTGTCGGGATACTGCGAGTAGTGCGGGGCGAGCGGCTGCGCGGGATACCGGCCGGTGAGCATGGCCGGCAGCGCGTACGGCGTCCAGCCGCTGACCCCGGTGGCGTTGCGGTACCAGGTGGAGGCGGCGGCCAGCTCCGCGAAGTGCGGGTAGCGGGCGGCGTCGATCCGGCCGTCCGGGCCCAGCAGGGAGACCAGCGGCAGCTCGTCGAGGACCAGCATGACCACCGGCGGGTGCTCACCCGGCCCCGCCACGGCGGCGGCGCCGGAGTGGCCGCGCGGCAGCACCACCGCCGAGGCCGGGGAGGCGAACAGGAACAGCGCCACGAAGACCAGCGGCCCGGCCGCGGCCACCCGCAGCACCCGGCCCGGCCCGCGCCACCGCCGGTGGGCGGCCGCCCCGGCCGCGCCGGCCACCGCCGCCACCAGCAGCAGCGGTACGCCCCGCAGCGGCGTGGCCTGCCGCCCCACCTGGACGGCGAGAGCCGCGAGCAGCAGGCCGACGAGCCCGGTGTGCACCGCCGCCCGCACGACCCGCCCGGCCAGCCGGCTCGCCACCCCGAGCAGGGCGACCGGCAGGGTGGGTGCCAGGGCGACCAGCGCCACCAGGGCCAGGATCTCGCCCTGCGTGGCCCGGTGGAACAGGAAGAAGTCGGGGCTGCGCCCGAGCACGTCGAGCACCGGCTGGGTGACCACCAGCCCGACCAGCGCGACGACCTCCAGCAGCCGACCCAACTCGGGCCGCCACCAGCCGGGGCCGCCGGTGCGGCCAGGGGCCGGGGCGGAGGCCGCCGGGTCGGGCGTCGGCTGGTCGGGTGCCGGGGCGGAGGCCGCCGGGTCGGGCGCCGGGGCGGGTGCCGGGGCGGGGGCCGGCTGATCGGGCGCCGGGGCGGGGGCCGGGGGTGCCGGGGTCGCGTCAGCCACCCACCACCGCCTGGTACAGCGTGCGGGTGCCACAGGGCAGCTCGACCCGCCGCTGCACACGGCACCGGGCGGCGAGCAGCCGCGCGAACTCCTCCGGGTGGTAGTCGGCGAAGAGGCCGGCCGGCTTGTTGGCCAGCAGGCGCCGGGCCATCGGGTCGTCGGGGTGGACGAACTCGACCACCAGCCGGCCGCCCGGGGCGCAGGCGGCGGCGAGCTGGTCGACCACCTCGGCCAGCGGCACGTTGCGCCCGATCGCCAGGTGGTGGACCACCGCCAGGGCCAGGACCAGGTCCGCGCGCGCCCGGTCGGTGAAGCCGGCCCGCTCGACGCCGCGCCAACCGCCGCCGGGCGACGGGTCGGCCAGGTCCATCACCAGCGGCAGGATCCGCCGCTCGTACCCGGCGCGCAGCGTCGCGTACAGCTGGTCGACCACGACCGGGTCCTGCTCGACCGCGACGACGTAGCCGGCGTGCCGGGCGGCGATCCGGGCGTACCGGCCGTCGTTGGCGCCGAGATCGAGCACCAGGCCGGGACGCGGGCCGTCGGCCAGCGCCACCTCGACGAACCGCTCCTTGGCCGCCCGGTCCTGCCCCGAGTAGGTGCAGGTGCGCTGGTAGTCGACCCAGTGGGTGGCGGAGACAGCGGGCCGCAGCCGGCGGACCAGCCGCTCGATGCGGCGCACGGCGGCCAGGGCCAACTCCCGGGAGTACCCGGCCGTGCGCAGCTGGGCCCGGACCTCGCTGGTGCTCGCGGTGGCGTGCCGCCGCTGCATGGCGCCGTGCAGGTGCACGTGGGTGGGCACGCCGGACCGCAGCCGGCGTGCCCCGCCGAAGAGCCGCCGCATCTGCTCCGGGGGGATGCCGTCCACCTGCGCGCGCAGCCAGGGCTGGAAGTCCACGCCGAGGTGGGCGGTGAGCAGCAGCGGGTAGAGCATGGTCTGGCAGAACTGCCGGTACCCGGCCCACGGCTCGCCGTCGCGGGCGGACTCGAACGAGCCGACGTCGATGAAGACCGGCCGGGCGCCCCGCCACTGCAGGTTGTAGGCCGACCCGTCCTTCGTGGTGAAGCCGGCCGGCAGCGCCGCACGCAGGATCTCCAGGTGCAGCAGCGCCGCGTCGCGCAGCATCCCGAACGACCACTCGTACGGGTGGGAGACGAACGGGATGCGCTCGTGGCGCAGCACCGCCGCCCACGGCGTCCCGTCCGGCGTCGGGAACCGCGCCGGCTCGACCGGCTCGGTGCCGCACACCTTGCCCGCGGCGAGCAGGGCCGGGAAGAAGTCGCTGGCGGCCAGGGCCTGCCACTGCTCGGCCGCCCGGGCGCGCAGGCCACGCAGCACCTCGCCACCGGAGTAGAAGACCTGGTTGTCGGGGTCGCGGAACGAGCCCGGCTCGACCCGGACGTCGGTGTCGGAGACGATCATGCGCCGCGCCCGGTCAGGGGCGGTCGGTGGGCTGCCGGCGGAACCGGGCCCTCAGCCGACGCCAGTAGAGCTTGGCGGCCACCGCCGCGCCGGCCGCCCCGCCGACCACCGCCTGCACGATGAGGCTGCCGGATCCCGCGTCCAGGTAGGCCAGGTGCATCACGGCCGTTCCTTCCCCTCGCCGTCGTGTGGGACCGGCGGACCCGGGCGCACCACGCTGGGGTGTTTCGACCCGGAAAGCCGGACTTGTTCCTTTGCCACCGTACGCTGCCCGACCGTCCCGCGTAGCCCACACCGACCACCCGGCCCGCGTCCGATTCGTTCAAGACGCCGGGCCGGGCCCGGCCGTACGGTTCGCGGCATGACACCTCGTTTCGACCTGATCGGCATGGCCGTCACCGACATGGCCCGCACCCTCGACCTCTACCGGCGCCTCGGCGTGGAGATCCCGGCCCGCGCGGAGACGGAACCGCACGTGGAGGTCGCCCTCCCCGGCGGCGTACGGCTGGCCTGGGACGCGGTCGAGATGGTCCGCACCTTCGACCCCGACTGGGCCCCGCCCACCGGCAGCCCCCGGATCAACCTGGCCTTCCGCTGCGCCGACCCGGCGGAGGTCGACCGCCGCTGGGCCGAGCTGACCGGTGCCGGGTTCCACGGCCACCTCGCGCCGTGGGACGCGTTCTGGGGCCAGCGGTACGCGGTCCTGCACGACCCGGACGGCAACGGCGTGGACCTGTTCGCCCCGCTGCCCGCCTCCTGACCACAGCCGCAGCCCGCAGCCGCCCGGCCCCGCCCGCTCCGGCGCCGCCCAGCCTCCGCCCGCCCCGGCTCCGCCCAGCCTCCGCCGCCCCGGCCCGGCTCGGCCCGGTGATCAAGAGCTTTGCGTCACCCTTCGCGCCGCCGATGACGCAATTCTCTTGATCACCGCCCCGGCGACCGCTGCCCCGGCAACCGCTGCCCCGGCGACCGCTGCCCCGGCGACCTCGCCACGGGTGGCGGGTCAGCCGCGCAGCAGGGTGGGCGGGGCAGCCGCGCAGCAGGGTGGGCGGGGCAGCCGCGCAGCAGGGTGGGCGGGTCAGCCGCGCAGCAGGGTGGGCGGGTCAGCCGCGCAGCAGGGTGGGCGGGTCAGCCGCGCAGCAGGGTGGGCGGGTCAGCCGAGCAGCAGGGTGGCGGGCGGGAGGCCGGCCAGGTCGCGGACGTCCCGGGTCAGGTGGGCCTGGTCGGCGTACCCGGCCCGGGCGGCGGCCTCGGCCAGCGGCACCCCGGCGCGGGCCAGGTCGAGGGCACGGCGCATCCGCAGGATGCGGGCGAGGGTCTTCGGGCCGTACCCGAACAGGTGCCGGCAGCGGCGGTGCAGCGCCCGCGCCCCGAGCCCGACCTCGGCGGCGGCCGCCGCGACCGGCACCCCGGTGGCCAGCCGGGCGGTCAGGCGCGCACCGAGCGGATCGGCCCCGCCGGCGGCGCGCAGCCGGTCCCTGGCCAGCGACTCGAGAACGGCGGCCGGCCGGCCGGCGGCGGCCCGCTCGGCCGGCGCGGCGGCCGAGGGCCCCCACAGGTCGGCCAGCGGCGCCCGCCGGTCCCGCAGTTCGTCGGCGGGCACCCCGAGCACGGCCGGCGCGGCGCCGGGCGGCAGTCGCAGGCCCACCCAGCGCTCCCCGGGCCCGCTCACCGACAGGTGCGCGGTGCGGTCCGGACCCGCGACGAGCAGTCCGCGCCGGCTCGACCAGAGCAGGTCGACGCACCCGTCGGGCAGCACCCGGACGGGCGCGACGCCGTCGCTGACGCTCTCCCACACGACCGCCCCGCCGACGACCCGGCTGGCCCGCTCCCGGTACACGCCCCCCACCCTGCCACGCCACCGCCGCGCCTCGAAGGTTGATCATGGGGTTGACGGTCGTTACGGAGCGCGGAACCGCCGCCAACTCCATGATCACCGGGCGCCGGCCGGGCGTCAGGGGCGGCGGTGGTGCATGGCGGCGCGCAGCAGGACGAAGCGCAGGGCCGTGGCGGCCAGGTTGCTCGCCACCAGCACCGCCAGCTCCAGCAGGCGGGGCGGGGCCGGTGCCGCGGAGTGCAGGACCGCCAGGGAGCCGCTGGTCAGGGCCAGGCCGAGGCCGAAGGCCAGCAGTCCCTGGACATGGTGCCTGCCGGCGTCCCGGCCCCCGCTGATGCCGAAGGTCAGCCGCCGGTTCGCCGCCGTGTTCGCCACGGCGGTCAGCAGCAGCGCCACCAGGTTCGCCCACTGCGCCCCGAGCAGCCCGCGGGTGCCGACGAACAACGCCAGGTACGCCAGCGTGCTGGCCGCCCCGACCGCCGCGAACCGGACCACCTGCCGGGGCAGCCCGACGGGGACCCGGGCCGGCGGCGGTGCCAGCGGGGCCCGTCCCAACTGCTCGCGCAGCTCGGCCAGCGGCAGCGCTCCGGTCAACAGGGCCCGACCGAGCCGGCCGATGCCGCGCAGGTCAGCCAGGGCGGTCGCTGCGATGTCGACGCGGCTGTCCGGGTCGTCGACCCAGTCCACGGGCACCTCGTGGATGCGCAGCCCGGCCCGCTGGGCCAGCACCAGCAGCTCGGTGTCGAAGAACCAGCCGGTGTCCCGGACCAGCGGCAGCAGCCCGGCCGCCACCTCGGCACGGATCGCCTTGAAGCCGCACTGCGCGTCGGAGAAGCTGACCGCGAGGGTGCCGCGCAGCAGCAGGTTGTAGCCCCGGGAGATGACCTCCCGCCTGGCGCCCCGCACGACGCGGGAGGTGCGGGCGAGCCGGGTGCCGATGGCCAGGTCGGAGTGCCCGGAGATGAGCGGCGCGACCAGCGGCAGCAGCGCGGCCAGGTCGGTGGACAGGTCCACGTCCATGTACGCGAGCACCGGCGCCGGGGACGCCGACCACGCCGCGCCCAGCGCCCGGCCCCGCCCCTTGGCGTCCAGGTGCAGCACCTCGACCTCCGGCAGCCGCGCGGCCAGCTCCTCGGCCACTGCGAGGGTGCCGTCGACGCTGGCGTTGTCGGCGACGGTGATCCGGAACGGGTACGGGAAGTGCTCCGCGAGGTGGGCGTGCAGCCGACGCACGCAGGGTCCCAGGTCGGTCTCCTCGTTGTGTACGGGGATCACCACGTCGAGCACGGCCGGCGGCGCGGCCACCCGGGTGTCCACTGCGGAGCGGGGATCAGTGGAGCTGGTCATGTTCTCATCCCTCCGCGGTGGGGCTGGTCAGGTCGTACACGGTCACGCCGTCGACGGTCCGGGCGGTGAAGTGCTGCGCGACCCAGGCGGCGATCTCCTGCGAGGCCGAGCTGCCCCCGTTGGCGCGGAACCCGGCGCCGCCGATGAACCAGTGGATCCGCCCGTCGGCGACGTAGCGCTGGAACTGGGCCAGCGTCGGGGCCGGGTCACTTCCGTTGAACCCGCCGACCGGCATCACCGGGTCACCGGTGGCGAGTTGGTAGCCGGAGGCGTTGTTCGAGCCGACGGTGGCGGCGGCCCAGGTGTAGCGGTCGCTGTCCTGCTCCAACAGGGCGCGCAGCGCGGCGCTGGGCTCCCGGGAGTCGAGCAGGCCGCCCATGCCGCCGCCCCGCTCGGCGCGCCCGTCCCCGCCCGGCACGCCGGGAGCGCCGGGGGACTGGCCGCCGCCGGGGGCGCCGGGGAACGGGCCGCCGCCGGGGGCGCCAGCAGCCTGCGCCGGGGCCGGGTTTCCGCCCGCCGCGGCCGGCGGCTGGCCGCCGTCGCGGGCCCACAGGCCCGGGAACTCACCGTTCGGCATCCGTCCGCCCGGGAAGCCGCCCCGCCCCGGGCCGAACCCGTTCGTCACCGCCGGCCCGGCGCTGGGGATCGAGCCGGTGTGCGGCGTCCCGGCGGTCTGGATCGAGTACGCCACCGGCCCGGCGAGCGCCGCCGCCGCGCCCAGCGCCAGCACCACCGGGGCGACCCGGCGGGGCAGCCAGACGACGAGGACGAGCAGCGCCACGGCGGCGAGGCCGGTCACCAGGACGGTCGCGCGCAGCCAGGGGTACCAGTCCGGGCTGCGACCGAGCAGCCGCCACGACCACCAGGCGGTGACGGCGAGGGCCACGGCGAGGGTGAGGGTGGCCACCAGCGGCCGCCGGCGGGCCGGCGCACCGGCCGTCCCGCCTGCCCCGGTGCTGCCGTCCGCGCCGGCGGCCGGGGGCAGGCGGTCCGCGTCGGCGGCGTGGGGGGCACCGTCCGCACCCGAGGCGGGGGCGGCACCGTCCGCACCCGAGGCGGGGGCGGCACCGTCCGCACCCGAGGCGGGGGCGGCACCGTCCGCACCCGAGGCGGGGGCGGCACCGTCCGCACCCGAGGCGGGGGCGGCACCGTCCGCACTCGTGGCGCGGCGCCAGAGCAGGGTGGTGCCGATGCCGACCAGCGCGCCGACCGCCGGGGCCAACGCCACCGTGTAGTACGCGTGGAAGATCCCTGACATGAAGCTGAAGACGCCGCCGGTGACCAGCAGCCACCCGCCCCACAGCAGCAGCCCGGCGCGGGTACGGTCGGTGCGGGACGCCCGGCCGGCGAGCACCAGCCCCGCGGCGAGCAGGATCAGCGCGGCCGGCAGCAGCCAGGAGACCTGGCCGCCGACGTCGGTGTCGAACATCCGGCCCAGCCCGGTCTGCCCCGAGAACGGCCCGCCCCCGCCGACGCTGCCCTCCTCCTCGCCGGTGATCCGGCCGAGGCCGTTGTAGCCGAGGGTCAGCTCCAGGATGCTGTTGCCCTGCGATCCGCCGACGTACGGGCGGGCGCCGGCGGGGACCAGCTCGACGACCGCCACCCACCAGCCGGCGGCAACCACCAGGCCGAGCCCGGCGGCCAGCAACTGTCGGACCCTCCGCCACAGGCCCGTGGGCGCGGCCAGCAGGTACACCCCGGCGAAGACCGGGACCACCAGGAACGCCTGGAGCATCTTGGTGAGGAAGCCGAACCCGACCAGCACGCCGACCGCCACGATCCACCGGGTGCTCGCGGCCTCCAGGGCCCGGACGGTGGCGTACGCGGCGAGGAGCAACAGCAGCACCAGCAGCGCGTCGGGATTGTTGAACCGGAACATCAGCGTCGCCACCGGGGTGACCGCGAGCACCGCGCCGGCGAGCAGCCCGGCGGCCGGGCCGTACCAGCGGCGGACGGCAGCGAACAGGACGCCGACCGAGGCGACGCCGAGCAGCGCCTGCGGGACGAGGACGGCCCAGCTGTTCAGGCCGAAGAGCCGCACGGACAGGGCCATCAGCCACAGCGAGGCGGGAGTCTTGTCGACGGTGATGGAGTTCCCGGCGTCCGAGGAGCCGTAGAAGAACGCCTTCCAGCTCACCGAGCCGGCCTGCACCGCCGCCGAGTAGAACGAGTTCGCCCAGCCGGACGCGCCCAGACCCCAGAGGTAGAGCACGGCGGTGGCGACGAGCAGGGTCACCAGCGCCGGTCTCGCCCAGGACGGCTGGGCACGCCCCGGCGGGGCGGCCGTGGCGGTACGGGCCGGCGCCGGGGCACCCGCGGTGCGGGCCGGCGTCGGCGTGGTCGGGAGAGTGTCCGTCGTCTGCATGCCGGCAAGCCTGGGCGGCCCTGCTTGCCGCGTCCCATGAGCGACCTATGCGTCCGCTGTGGAGTCCGCGGCCGCCGGGGCTGTGGAGTCCGCGGCCGCCGGGGCTGTGGATTCCGCGGCCGCCGGGGCTGTGGAGTCCGCGGCCGCCGGGGCTGTGGATTCCGCGGCCGCCGGGGCTGTGGATTCCGCGGCCGCCGGGGCTGTGGATTCCGCGGCCGCCGGGGCTGTGGATTCCGCGGCCGCCGGGGCTGTGGATTCCGCGGCCGCCGGCAGGCGCACCGTGAACACGGTGCGGCCCGGCCGGCTCGCCACCTCGACCCGGCCGTGGTGGGCTTCCACCACGGCGGCCACGATGGCCAGGCCGAGGCCGGTGCTGCCGTGCGCCCGGGAGCGGGAGCTGTCGCCGCGGGCGAACCGCTCGAAGACCTCGCCCTGCAGCCCGGCGGGGATGCCGGGTCCGTCGTCGGCGACGTCGAGGGCGACGCCGCCGGGCACGGCCGCGAGCCGGGTGGTGACGGTCGTCCCGGGTGGGGTGTGCACCCGCGCGTTGGCCAGCAGGTTGGCCACCACCTGGTGCAGCCGGGCGGCGTCGCCCGGCACGACCAGCTCCGCCTCGGGCAGGTCGAGCTGCCACCGGTGCTCCGGGCCGGCGACGTGCGCGTCGCTGACCGCGTCGACGACGAGGGCGGTCAGGTCCACCGGCTCGACGGCGAGGGGCCGGCCGGAGTCCAGCCGGGCCAGCAGCAGCAGGTCGTCGACGAGGCTGGTCATCCGGGTGCTCTCCGACTCGACCCGGCGCAGCGCGTGGGCCACGTCGGGCGGGACCCGGTCCCGGCCACGCCGGGCCACCTCGGCGTACCCGCGGATTGCCGCCAGCGGCGTACGCAGCTCGTGGCTGGCGTCGGCGACGAACTGGCGTACCCGGGTCTCGCTGGCCTGGCGGGCGGCGAGCGCGGCGGCGACGTGGCCGAGCATCCGGTTGAGCGCGCCGCCGACCTGGCCGACCTCGGTGCGCGGGTCGGTGTCGGCGGCCGGCACCCGCACGGACAGGGCCACCTCGCCCCGGTCCAGGGGCAGCTCGGTGACCCGGGTGGCGGTGGCGGCGACGCGGCGCAGCGGGCGCAGCGTGGCCTGGATGATCAGCGCGCCCAGGGAGCCGGCGACGAGCAGGCCGGCGGCGGCGACCCCGGCCTGGGCGAGCACCATCGCCCAGACGGTCTGCTCCACCTCGGTCAGCGGCAGCGCGAAGACCAGCACGTCGCCGTCAGGCGACCGCCGGGCGACGGCGCGGTAGTCGCCCTGCGCGCCGAGCTCCACCGTGCGCGGCCGGCCGTCGGCGGGCAGCCGGGCCAGCGGGGCGGCGGTGTCGGTCGCGAGGGTCTCGGTGGAGCTGGTGGCGGTACGGATGCGCGCCGCGTCGATCCGGCCGTCCGCCAGCCGGACGGCGATCGACCCGGTCGGGTACCCGGGCGGCGGCTCGATCTCGCGGCGCGACTCGACCGCGCCGGCGAACCACGGCGGCCGGGCGTCACGCCGCCGGTCCCCGGCCGTGAGCTGGTCGTCGACCTGACCCACCAGGTAGTGCCGCAGGGCCACCGTGGTCAGCCCGCCGATCGCGACGCTGACCAGCGCGAACAGCGCCACCACGGCGGCCACCAGCCGGGTACGCAGCGAGCGCCCGGCCAGCCAGCGGCGCAGCCGGTCAGTCGGCCGGCTTGAGGACATACCCCGCGCCCCGCAGCGTGTGGATCATCGGCTCCCGCCCGGCGTCGATCTTCTTGCGCAGGTACGAGATGTAGAGCTCGACGACGTTGGCCTGCCCGCCGAAGTCGTAGTTCCAGACGTGGTCGAGGATCTGGGCCTTGCTGAGCACCCGCCGGGGGTTGCGCATCAGGTAGCGCAGCAACTCGAACTCGGTCGCGGTGAGGGTGATCAACTGCCCGCCCCGGCGCACCTCGTGGCTGTCCTCGTCCAGGCTGAGGTCGCCGACGGTGAGCACCGCCTCCTCGCGGGCGGCGATCGCGAAGCCGGAGCGGCGCAGCAGCGCCCGCAGCCGGGCGATGACCTCCTCCAGGCTGAACGGCTTGGTGACGTAGTCGTCGCCGCCGACGGTGAGCCCGGCGATCCGCTCCTCCACCGCGTCGCGGGCGGTGAGGAAGAGCACGGGCACGGTGGGGCTGTGCTCGCGCAGCCGGCGCAGCACCTGGAAGCCGTCCAGGTCGGGCAGCATCACGTCGAGCACCACCGCGTCCGGCTGGAACTGCCGGGCCGTGTTGAGCGCCGCCGTCCCGGTGCCCGCCGTGCGGACCTGCCAGCCCTCGTAGCGCAGCGCCATCGAGAGCAGGTCGGCCAGCGTCGACTCGTCGTCGACCACCAGCACCCGCACCGGTTCCCCGTCCGGCCGGCGCAGCTCGATCCGGCCCTGCGCGGCCTGTCCCTCCATGACCATGCCCCCATCGTGGGACGGCGGCCTGTACGCCACCCCGGCGGATCCTGTGTACCAGCTGTGTGGTCAGGGCCGGGCCCGGCCGCGTGGGTCACTCGGTCATGCCGAGCGCGTCGGTGCGGACGAAGCGCATCGTCCAGACGCCGGTGGCGTCCCGCCGGTCGCGCTCGTAGAGGTGGTCGGCCTGGGTGCCGGCCGGTGCCGCGGAGCCGTCCGGGTGGCGCAGCACCCACCGCGACGGCGGCGTCCCGTCCGGCCCGGCCGGCACCTCCCGCACCAGGTCGTGGGCCGGCCCACCGACGAAGCGTACGGTCACCTCGGCCATCGCCCCTCCGTCCCGCCGCCGGCCGGGGCGCCGGGCGGATCGCCCCTTCCGACGGAAGCTACCGCACGGGCCGGGCCGGCGGGAGCTCGGTTTGCCCAGTTGGGGGGCCGGGTACGGGCGGAAGGGGCACGTGGCGGCGGACGAGGCGAGGAGCGGTCGATGAGGACGCTGGACGGGCGGTACGAGCTCGAACAGCGTATCGGGGTCGGCGGGATGTCGGAGGTCTGGCGGGCCCACGACCGGGTGCTGGACCGCGCCGTCGCCGTGAAGCTCATCTCCCCCGGCCGGGACGGGGACGGGTCGGTGGAGCGGATCCGGACCGAGGCCCGCTCGGCGGCCCGGCTGGTCCACCCGAACGTGGCCAGCGTGCACGACTTCGGCACCGCCGAGGCGCTGCCCGGGCTGGCGGTGCCGTTCATCGTGATGGAGCTGGCCGAGGGCGAGACGCTGGCCGTGCACCTGCGCTCCGGGCCGTTGGACTGGCGCATCGCGGTGCGGGTGTGCGCCGAGGTCGCGGCGGCCCTGGCGGCGGCGCACGCGCACGGCATCGTGCACCGCGACGTGAAGCCGGCCAACGTGATGCTCACCCCGACCGGGGTGAAGGTGCTGGACTTCGGCATCGCCACCCCGGCCGGCGCGGCCGACGAGCTGCCGGACGGCATGGTGGTGGGCACGCCGGCGTACCTGGCGCCGGAGCAGTTCGAGCGGCAGCCGGCGACGCCGGCCGCCGACATGTACGCCCTCGGCGTGCTGCTCTACTACTGCCTGGCCGGTCGGCTGCCGTACCCGGCCGACAGCACCACCCAGTTGCTCGGGGCGCGCCGCCGGCAGCCGCCACAACCACTGCCGGCGGTCGACGGCCTACCGTCCGAGGTCGCGCAGCTGTGCGGGCAGCTGATGGCCGACGAACCGGCGCGCCGGCCGACCAGCCTGGTGGCCGCGCTGCTGCTGGCCGAGGCGGTGGACGCCCGGGTGTACGTGCCGATGCTGGCCGCGGCCCCGCCCCGGCAGCGCGGCGAGCGGGTGTCCCCGTGGACCGCGCAGGCGGCGGCCGAGGCGACGCAGGCCGCGGCACTCGGCGAGCGCGCGGCACCCGGCGAGCGCGCGGCACCCGGCGAGCGCGCGGCACCCGGCGAGCGCGCGGCACCCGGCGAGCGCACGGCACCCGGCGAGCGCACGGCACCCGGCGAGCGCACGGCACCCGGCGAGCGCACGGCACCCGGCGAGCGCACGGCACCCGGCGAGCGCACGGCACCCGGCGAGCGCACGGCACCCGGCGAAGGCGCGGCACTCGGCGAAGGCGCGGCACTCGGCGAGCGCGCGGCCGGCCCGGGCCGGCACCGGGCGTCCTGACGGCGCCCGACCGACCGGCCGCGTCGGTCACCCAGGCGTCCCTCGGGTGGGCAGCACCAGCGGTTTCGCCGGCTCCGGGTCGGGTAGCCGGGCGGGTGACTGAGGGGGGAACGCGATGCCGGATCCGAGTTCCTGGCTGCACGAGGCCACCGCGACCGCCGAGGGCGGCCACGTCCGTACCGACGACGGAGGGCTGTCGACCGCCCTGGCGTCACCGCTGGCGCCGCACTGCACGGGCCTGACGCCCGAGCAACTGCTGGCCGCCGCGTTCGCGTCCTGCCTGCACCACGCGGCAGTGGAGGCGGCAGGGGAGATCACGGACGAGGCGCACACCGTGCAGGTCCGGGCCGAGGCCCGGCTGGGCCGTGACGACGACGGCCGCTACCGGGCCGACGTGCACGCCTCCATCTCCTCGGCGGGGCTGACCCGGCAGCAGCTCGCCGAGCTGGTCGAACACGCGGACCGCCTCTGGCCGTTCTCCAGCGGCGACAACACCCGGCACCGGCTCACGGTCACCCCCGCGGAGAACGGCCGCCGCTGACCAGGCGGGCCGGCCGGTGCTGGGCGGCACTGGACACTGGGCGGCACTGGGCGGCGTCCGGCAGACCACGTCCGGCAGGCGATCGCGGTGGGCGGACGCGACCGGCAAACGCAACCGGCGGACATGGCCGGCGGGCGGGTGCGGCCCAGGTGTGTCGCGCGGGCGCTGCCGGCGCTGACGCTTGGATGATCCACTCCGTGTCGCCGACATGGCGGGATCACCTGGAGATCTTGGTGCGAATCGGCCCCTCGGGGGGCCATTTCATACCAAGATCGCCTGGCGGCCCGCCGAGGACCGCCTCGCGGCCCGCCGAGGAGCGCCTCGGGGTGGGGCGCGGACCGCCTCGCGGCGCGCGGATCGAGTCCGAGCCGAGCGGGTGGTGCCACCACCAGAAGGCGGCCCACGACACATCCACCGATCAGTTACTTGATCATCACCCGTACGGCCCAATTGATCATGGCTGAGCGTCGAGCCAGGGATGGCGGCGGTTTAGACCGGCAGGAGGCGACAAACCATGATAAATCCGTAATACACGACATGAATAAAAGACGCCAATGATGCCCCGGGACCGGGAATGGCCGGGCAGAATCCCGCAAATTGTGGCGCATGCCACCAAGCGCCCAGGCCGCAGGCCGCCGCGGGTTGTCTAGCCTCGCCGGGTGCGCCCCGACGACTCCGCCAAGCAGAAGCAGACCGGAACGACATCGGATGACCGTTCGGCCGATGCCACCCCCGCCGTACGTCGGGTCGGGCGGCACCGCGCCGACCCGCCCCGTCGCGGCGGAGTGCTGGCGTCCACCCCAGTACGAGCGGCCCTGGCCACCGGCGTGACCTGCTGCCTCGGCGTCGCCGTGTTCGCCGGCACCCGGCAGGCCGACCAGCACCGGGAGCCGATGCGTGAGGCCCTGGCCGACCGGGCCGCGGTCGCCGCCGAGGCCGAGCAGCGCGCCTCCCGTTCCCTCGACCGCTCCCCCGCCGTCCCGGTCACCGTCTCGCCCAGCCCGACGGCGACGCCCAGCGCCACCCCGAAGCCGAAGCCCAGGCCCAAGCCGAGCCGGCCGAAGCCGGTGGCGGGGCTGAACCAGCGACAGATGGACAACGCCAAGGTCATCGTGGACGTCGGCGTGAGCATGAAGGTGCCCCGCCGCGGCCTCGTGGTGGCGGTCGCCACGGCGATGCAGGAGAGCAACCTGCTCAACTACGCCAGCGGGGTGCTGCCGGAGTCGCAGAACTACCCGTACCAGGCCATCGGCTGGGACCACGACTCCGTCGGGCTGTTCCAGCAACGGCCGAGCAGCGGCTGGGGCACCGTCCGGGACCTGATGCGCCCGGCGTACGCCGCGCGGGCGTTCTACGAGGCGCTGCTGGAGGTTCCCGGCTGGCAGGACATGAGCGTCACCGCGGCGGCCCAGGCCGTGCAGATCTCGGCGTTCCCGGACGCCTACGCCCAGCACGAGGACCGGGCCACCACGGTGGTCGAGGCGCTGACCTGATCATCGCACCGGCTCAGCCTCCGGCGCCAACGGGCTGATCCCGTCCCACCGGCTCAGGCGACCCGGGTGCCGCGCTCGCTCGGCGGCTCGACGACCCCGGCGCTACTCGCCGCGGCCCGGGTCGTCGGCACCCCGGCGGGCGGCACGGCCGCCGCGGCGGTCGGGGTGTCGACCGGCACCGGCGCCCCGGCCAGCCCGGTCAGGATCTCGTCCGCCCGGTCCTCCCGCCGGCGGCGGGCCGCAAGGGCTGCCTCGAACTCCCGGCGGGCCTGCACCGCCTCGGCGTACACCCGCTCGCGGACCTGCCGAGCCTCCTCACGGGCCGCGTCGAGCTCGAACCGGGCCTGGGCCAGGATCTCGGCGGCCTCCCGCTCGATCTCGCCCAGTTCGGCCCGCTCACCCGCGCCGCGGCGGCGCTCGACGACGTCGCAGAGGCGGGTCGCCTCGTGCCGGATCTGGTCCCACTCCCGACCGGCCCCCGCGAGGCTCTCCGCCCGCGCCGCGAGTCTCGTCAACCGGACTCCCAGCTCGTCGAGGCAGGAGTCGACCTGCCCCCGGTCGTAGCCGAACTCAACGACGGAGAACCTCATACTGTCGCCCCCCAGGCAGCCGATGTTTCCTTCCCCACGCCGATCCTCGACCGTGCCGGCGACCCCCGAGGGGGTTCGGGAAAAATGTTCAGCATCCGCGCGGCGGGGGCGCCGCGGCCCACGGGGCGGGTCAGGCCCGCTTGGGCAACACCACGACGCGGCCGAAGAACTCGTCGATCCGGCGCACCACGTCGTTGAAGTCGTCCAGGTCGATCGGCTTGGTCACGTACGCGTTGGCCTGGAGCGTGTAGCTGCCCACGATGTCGGTGTCGGCGTTCGAGGTGGTGAGCACCACGATCGGGATGGTGCGCAGGTCCTCGTCCTGCTTGACCTCGCCGAGCACCTGCCGGCCGTCCATCCGGGGCATGTTCAGGTCGAGCAGGATCACGTCCGGGCGCTGGGCGTCGGTGTGCCGGCCCCGGCGGTGCAGGAACTCCATCGCCTCCTGCCCGTCGCCGACCACGTCGATGACCTTGTCGATGTCGGAGTCCGCGAGGGCCTCCTCGATCATGAGGACGTCGCCGGAATCGTCGTCCACCACGAGGATGCGAACGGGTCCGGGGGTGCCTTCACCCATGGGAGCTACCTGCCTCGGATCGGGGCGGACGGGGACCTGCCGGTCACCCGCTGGCGGGAATCTAACCGATCAGGGGGCGGTCTGCGGCGGCGGGTGGCCGGCGTCGGGCTCGTAGCCCAGCACCTCGGCGAGACCGGTGATCCGCAGCACCCGCTCCACCCGCCCGGTGGCGCCGGTGACCCGCAGCCAGCCGCCCCTCGACGCCGCCCGGTTGTCGCCCCGGACGAACGCGGCGATCCCGGTCGAGTCGCAGAAGGTCAACCCGCTCAGGTCCACCAGCAGGTGGCGCTCCCCCTCGGCGGCGAGCCGGTCGATCGCGGCGTTCAACTCGGGGGCGCTGCTCATGTCGAGCTCGCCGGCCAGGTGTAGGCATGCCCCGACGCCGTTTCGTTGCGCGTACGTGACGGTGAACGTCACCGTGGTCCCTCCCGCTCCACCGCAGGTGGACGCTTGCAGTGGAGCAAGTATAGACAGGACGCACGGTCACCGGGTCGGGGTGCCCGTGCGGCCCACCGAGCGCCGCGCGTCCCTCGGCCAGGAACCCGGCCGCGCGCGGGAAGTCCCGCAGCTCACGTCCGTAGTGCTATCTCCTTCGGTCGGCGGGTGTCGGCGGGCGCCGGCACCGCGTGCAGGTGCCGGGGCGGCCGGCCGTGCGCCGTGCTCGCCCGCAGCGCGAGCACGGCGATGTCGTCGTGGTCGCCGTGGGCGAGCCAGTCGCAGGTCACCTGCTCGACCCGTTCGGCGAGCGCCGGCGCGGGCATCCGGTGGCACCCGGCGAGCGCGTGGACCAGCCGGTCCGCGCCGAACTGCTCGTCGCCCCGCCGGCCGCCGCGGGCCTCGGTCACCCCGTCGCTGTAGAGCAGGCACGTCTCGCCCGGCGCGAGCTGGACCGTCGTCTCGCCGATGCGCGGGTCGGGCACCACCCCGATCAGCATCCCGCGCAGCGAAACCGGCTCCACCTCACCGGTGGCGCGCAGCACCAACGGCGGCAGGTGCCCGCCCCCGGACATGGTCAGGGTCAGCCCGCCGTCGTGCCGGGGGCGCACCACGCCGAGCACCATGGTGGCGAAGCGGCCCTGCCCGTGCGCCTGGGTGGTCTCCAGCAACGCGTCGTTGAGCAGCCGCAGCAGCCGGACGGGGTGCGACTCCACCCGGTGCAGCGCCTGGAGGCACTGTCGCAACTGGCCGGTGAAGACGGCCGCCTCGACGCCCTTGCCGGAGACGTCGCCGAGGAAGAAGACGCTGCCGCCGTCGGACAGCCGGTGCGCGCCGTAGAAGTCCCCGCCGATGCGCAGCCCGGCCTGCGCCGGCCGGTACGCCGTACCCCATTCCACGCCGGCCGCCTCCTCCGGCTCGACCGGCGCGAGGCTGGCCTGGAGGGTGTCGGCGACCTCGGCCTGGTCGCGGTAGAGCACGGCGGTGGTCAGCGCGGCGCCGGCCCGGGCCGCGAACGCCCGGAGCAGGTCGAGTTCGGCCTCGCCGTGGCGGCGGTCGGCGGGACGGGCCACGATCAACACCCCGGCCGGCAGGTCCCGCCCCGGCAGCGGCACCACCCGGACGCCCGGCCACGCGGCGGGCGGGCCGGGCAGCCAGCCCGCCTCGACCGCCTGCTCGACCAGCCAGTCCAGCGCGTGCGGCTCGAGGCCGGACAGCGCCTCGTCCACGGCGGCGGGCAGGTCCGCCGCGTTGCGCACCCCCGCCTCCACGGTCGGCGTGTCGTCGTCGGCCCGGCCGGCCCGCCACCAGCGGGCCCGGCCCGAGCGGGGGGCGAGCACCAGCACGGCCACCTCGGCCAGGGTGGGCACGGCGAGCCGGACCACCGCGGCGGCGGCCCGGTCCGGGTGCAGCGGGTTGCCCAGCTTCTCGCCCACGATCGCCAGGAACGCCGAGCGGGCCCGCTCGGCCAGCAGCGCGTCGGTCCGGGTGGCGCTGTCGGTGACGTCCTCGACGTACCAGCAGGACCGGCCGGCGGACAGCGGCACCCGGCGCAGGCGCAACCGGCGGCCCCGGTGGCCCAGTTCGGCCCCGTCCTCCGCCGAGGATCCGAAGACCCCGATCCCGGCGGCGGCGAGCGGCTCGCTCGCGGCCACCTCGGGCAGCAACCGTCCGGCGACCGGGTTCACCTGGCGCACCACTCCGGCGGCGTCACAGACGATCAGGCCCTCGCGGACGTGTTCGACCACCTCGGACCAGTCCGGCTCCGGCGTGCCGCCGCCGGGCTGCGACGCCGGACGCGACGCGGGTCGCCCGGGCGCGTCGACGGAACACGCCGGAACCTGTATCGCACTCGGCGTGGAGATCCGTCCGTCGCCCGGGTCACAGCCCCCGACGTCGGCAGCAGTCACCAGCTGAGCCCCACCCCTCATCGACGCTCGCGGGTCGCCCGAAAGGGCGAATGTGGTCCAATTCCCTGCGCCCACCCTACGCCCGTACGCCTGCGCGCCAGCCCTCACACATCCTGACCTGCCCGGGCCCGCCGTACCCGACGCAGCGGGGCCGGCGTTGCTACGATCCGGACAACCCTGCCCGATCGGCAGCCCGCGGAAAGGCGTGACAGTGGTACCTCATGGGAGGAAGCCCGAGGCGACGCCGCTGACCATGGCCGTCGACCTGACCGAGCCGGGCGCGCCCGTGATCCGGATCGGTGGCGACCTGGCCTTCACCACCGCCGCGCCGCTGCGCCACGAGGTGGACCGGCGGCTCGCCGAGCAACCGCCGACGCTCGTGCTCGACTTCGCCGAGCTTCAGTTCATCGACAGCACCGGGCTGTCGGTGATCGTCCACGCGTGGCGCGAGGGGCAGCAGAGCGGCACCAGCATCCGCCTGCGCTCGACCCCGCGGTTCCTGGACACCATCCTCGACATGACCGGCGTACGCGGGCTGCTCGCCCGCCCCCTGCTCGGCACCGGGCCCTCGGACGACTCCCTGTTGGGCCGCACCTCGGCGTCCGCCTGAGGCCCCGGGTTCCCCGCCCGCCGCGGGGGCGTGACGCGCCGCAGGCAGAGGATGGCCCCCGACCCTGGGACCAGGGACCGGGGGCCGGCGAGGATGGCCTAGGTGGCGGTCACCGGCTGCAGGCGCGGTCCGGCGCCGCGCAGCTCGCCCGCGCCCGGCGGGGGTTCCGCGTCGTCCGGCGGTCCGGAGTCGGGCGTCTGGAACAGGTAACGGACGAACTCCCCACCCGCCTCGTTGTCGTCCGCCCCCGGCCATTGCCCGATGCAGTCCATCCCGACCACCTCGCGGCCGGTGCCGTCGGCTTCCTCCATCAGGGCCCACAGGCTCACCGGGTAGCACCGGGTCGCGTCGGGCGCGAGCCGCCAGCGGGCGTACCAGCCGGGTCGGGCGGGAACGATCTCGACGATCCTCTTCATGACGACCTTCCCTTCCGCGTGCGTCGGAAGTCTTCCGGTCCAGCTCGATCGTGGGGCGGGGTCGGGTGAGCGCCCCTCACCCCGGCCGGATGACTCTCCGGTCCGGTCCGCCGGACCCGCGCCGGCCGCGCCGGCGCCCGTTTCGGCCCGGGCGGCGGCGGGAAGGCGACGGGCGAGACAGCGGATCGAAGAGGGAAGAAGAGGTGTGCCATGCGCAAGCAGATGGAGGGCGACAACCAGCGCCGTCGGACCCTGGCTCGACAGGCGCGCGAACGCGGCCTGCGGGCCAGCGAGACCGGCGCCTCGCTGAGCGCCACCAAACAGCTCGCCCACCTGGACCGGGGCAAGCGGGCGGGCCCGCCGCCGGCCGGGCGACACAAGCCGGCCACCGTCGAGGGCGGGCCGAAGCCGCCGCCGCCTCCCACGCCGTCGGTGCTGCGGTCCGGCCCGGCCCAGCCGCGCCCGGGCCGCTCGGTCGGCGGCGCGCCGGGCACGGCGGACATGGGCTACCGGGGGCTGGTCGACGACGTCGGCCGGCGCGCCGGGGTCGACTTCCCGACCGCGAAGGTGGCGGCCGAGGCCACGGTGCTCACCCTGGCCTGGGCGCTGGACCAGGCCGAACGGCAGCGGCTGCTGGCGGCCGTACCGTTCAGTCTGCACGACGTGGTGCCGGCCGACGGCGTCCAACGCCACCAGGATCTGCCCGGCTTCCTCGCCGAGGTGGCCCGGCTCTGCGGCCGTACCCCGGAGCAGGCCCGGTACCAGGCGGCGGCCACCCTCGCCGCGCTGGCCGACCGCGACGGCGAGCTGATCGCCTCGCTGCGCGTACCCGACGGGTTGCGCGACCTGCTCGCCACCCCGCCCGGCGGCTGAGCGGCCCGGCCCGGCGGCTGAGCGGCCCAGCCCGGCGGCTGAGCGGCCCAGCCCGGCGGCTGAGCGGCCCGGCCCGGCGGCTGAGCGGCCCGGCCCGGCGCGGCACGCGCGCCGGGCCCCCTTCCCCGCGATCTTGCACTTTGCGCCCGCGAGATGCGCGGAAGGCCCGGAAAGCCGGGGCAGAAACTGCAAGATCGCGGGGGACGTGGGGCGGGGGCCAGGGCGGGGTACCGTGCCGGGGTGGACAGCAGCGGCGGGGTGGAGATCGTGGTCGACCCGGGCCGGCCGAGCGGGCGCACGCTGCTCGCCGACGGGGTCGCCCAGTCGTACGTCGACGTGGCCGACCCCCGACACCTGCACTTCGAGTACGTCCGCCGGATGGCCGACGTGGTGGACCTCGCCGCGCCGCCCGGCGCGCCGATGGACGCGCTGCACCTCGGCGGGGGCGCGCTGACCCTGCCCCGCTACGTCGGGGCGACCCGGCCCGGCTCGGCGCAGCTCGTAGTGGAGCGGGACGCGGGCGTGGTCGACCTGGTCCGCCGCGACCTGCCCCCGCCGCCACCGGGGGTACGCGTCGAGGTCGCCGACGCGCGGGACGCGGTCGCCGACGCCCCGCCCGCCCGCTACGACCTGGTGCTCGCCGACGTCTACCGGGCGGCCCGGATGCCGGGGCACGTGGCCAGCGTCGAGTTCGCCGCAGAGGCGGCCCGGGTGCTGCGCCCGGACGGCATCCTCCTGGTCAACGTCACGGACCTGCCGCCGCTGGTGTTCACCCGCGCCCGGGTGGCCACCCTGCGCGCCGTCTTCGCCGACGTCTGCGTGGTCGCCGACCGGCGGATGCTGCGCGGGCGCCGCTACGGCAACGTGGTGCTCGTCGCCGCCCGGCGGGCGGGCCGGCTGCCGGTCGGCCGGCTGGCCGCGCGGGTGGCCCGCGACCCGGTCCCCGGCCGGGTGCTGCACGGGCCGGCCCTCGACGAGTTCGTCGCCGGTGCCCGGCCGGCCCCCGACGCCTCCCTCGGCGTAGGGGCGCCAGGAGGCACCCTTCCCTGACACCCGTGGTACGTCAGGGGCGGGAAGCGGCGCGTGGGCGGCAGACGGGGTTTCCGGTGGCGTCCGCCGGGTAGCCGCGCCGGATGAGAAACGGCGACGACCGGACAACCGCCCGCCGGACCGCGGTCGTCATCGGGGTGGTGCTGGCGACCGTGGTGGTGCTCGCGCTGATCTGGGCCACGCGGCGCGTACTGACCTGGGTCGTCGTCGCGGCGTTCTTCGCGGTCGCGCTGAAGCCGCTGGTCGACGCGGTCCAGCGCCGTCTGGTGCGGCGGCGCGCGCTGGCCACCCTGCTGGTGTTCGTCGTCGTGTTCGCCCTGCTGGGGGCGTTGCTCACGGGGATCGTCCTGCCGCTGGTGGGCGAGGTGACCCGGTTCGCGGACCGGGCGCCGGAGTTGCTGCGGGAGGCCCGGGCCGGCCGAGGGCCGGTCGGCGAGCTGCTGAACCGGCTGCGGCTGCGCCAGTTCGTGGTCAGCCACTCCGACCATCTGAGCCAGCTCGGCGGGCGACTCGGGGGACCCGCGTACGGGTTCCTGCGCAGCGCGGTGGAGACGGGGGCCGGCGTCGCCACCGTGATCGTGGTGTCGTACCTGATGGTGTTGCAGGCTCCGCGGATCACCTCCGGCCTGCTGCGCATGGTCGGCGACGAGCACGACGAGCGGATGCGGCGGATCGGCCGGGGCGTATCCCGGGTGGTGACCGGCTACCTCGGCGGGAACCTGCTCATCAGCCTGATCGTCGGCGTGCTGGCCTTCGTCGTGCTGACCCTGACCGGGGTGCCGTTCGCCGGGGTGATCGCGCTGCTGGTAGCCCTCACCGACCTGATCCCGCTGGTCGGGGCGACCCTCGGCGCGGTCATCGCGGTGGTGGCGGCCTTCCTGCACTCCCCCACCGCCGGGATCGTCGTGCTGGTCTTCTTCGTGGTCTACCAGCAGGTGGAGAACCACCTGCTGCAACCGGTGGTCATCGCCCGCGCGGTCCGGCTCAGCCCGTTGAGCGTCGTGCTGAGCATCCTGGTGGCCGCCAAACTGGCCGGCCTGCTCGGGGCGCTGCTGGCCGTCCCCGCCGCGGGCATCTCCCAACTGCTGCTCCGCGAGTTCCTGCCGCCCGAGCGCCGGCCCACGCCCCCGGCGGTGCCGGAGGACCCCGGCGGGCGCACCCCCTTTCGTGACCGTCTGCGGCTCAGGAGAAGGCGGCGCCGGCCGGAGTCACGCTGACGACCACGCGCCCGTCCGACGAGGGGCCTCGTCAGCGCCGGCTGGCCACCTCCGGCGACGTGCTCTCCAGCGGCACGGCGTTCGCGGGTATCAGGCCGAGCTGCACGGCCGGACGGGACAGGGTGGCGTCGAGCAGCCAGTCCGCGCCCACCCGGGCCCGGTTCGACGGCATGGCCAGCAGGTGGTAGCCGCGGGTGACGGCCTTGGCGGGCAGCCCGGACAGCGACACCTTCAGCGGGTTCGCGGCCGCGTCCTTGCCACCGAGGTCGACCACCCAGCCCAGCTCGCGGTGCCGGTACGGCCGGCGCCGGCCCTGCCCGTACGAGGCGGCGATGTTGTGGGCGGCCAGCTTGCCCTGGCGCTGGGCGTGCTGGGCGGACATCGCGCAGATCCTGCCGGGGTTGTTGGGGTCGGGCACCGCTGCGGCGTCGCCGCAGGCGTACACCTCGGGATAGCCGGGGACGGTCAGGTACTCGTCGACCGTCAGGCGGCCCTTCTCGGTGCGCAGGCCCAGCTCGGCGACGAACGGGTCGGGACGCACGCCGACGCACCAGACCAGCGTGCACGTCGGCACGTACTCCCCGTCGGTCAGCTTGACCCCGTCCGGGGTGGCCTCGGCCACCGACGTGCCCATCCGGACGTCGACGCCGCGCCGGCGCAGCACCCGGTCTGCCGTGTCCGACATCCGCCGGTCCATCTCGGGCAGCACCCTCGGGGCCACGTCGAGCAGCATCCAGCGGGGCCGGACGTCGAGGTGCGGGCGCTGGGCGACCAGCCGGTCGGTGAAGAGTTGACCGTGCGCGGCCACCTCGGTGCCCGTGTAGCCGGCGCCGACCACCACGAACGTGGCGCGTGCCCGCCGCTCCGCCGGGTCCTCGGCCAGCTCGGCCAGCTCGATCTGGCGGACCACGTGGTCGTGCACGTAGAGCGCCTCCGGCAGGCCGCGGAACCCGTGGGCGTACTCGGTGACGCCGGGGATGGGCAGCAGCTTGTTGACGCTGCCGACGGAGAGCACGAGCCGGTCGTACGCGAGCTGGCCGGTGTCGCCCTCGGGATTGGTGTAGCCCACCCAGCGGTTCTGCAGGTCCACCCGGTCGGCCTCGCCGACGACGACCCGGACGCCGTTCAGGGTGCCGCTGAGCGGCACGGAGATCCGGCCGGGCTCGACCACCCCGGCGGCCACCTCGGGCAGCAGCGGCAGGTAGAGGAAGTAGTCGGTCGAGTTCAGCAGCACGATCTCGGCCCGGTCCCGGGCGATCCGGCTCAACGTCTTCGCGGCGTGGTAACCGGCGAACCCGGCTCCCACGATCACCACACGAGGTTTCGTCATGTCCGCTGCGGTTCCCGCCGGCCGGACGGGCAAACACACAAGCCGGGCATTCAAGAACGGCAATATGGACAGCGGGGGTGTTCCGGGGCGACGATGCCCGGATGGGAGCACACCACAGCGCCGGCGATTCCACCGGGGAACCCGGGGCGGCTCGGGCGCGGGTGCAGTCAGGTGAGGTTGGGCCGCAGCCACCGTTCCGCCTCGGCCACCGCGCAGCCGCGCCGGACGGCGTACTCCTCGAGTTGATCCCTGCCGATGCGGCCGACGGTGAAGTACCGGGACGCGGGATGGGCGAAGATCATGCCGCTGACGCTGGCGGCCGGGGTCATGGCGTACGACGCGGTCAGGCCGATCCCCCGCGACCCGGCGTCGAGCAGGTCGAACAGCTCGCGCTTCAGCGTGTGGTCGGGGCAGGCCGGGTAGCCGAACGCGGGCCGGATGCCCCGGAAGCGCTCGGCGTGCAGGTCCTCGATCCTCGGGTCGGCGTCGGGCTCGAACCACTCCCGGCGCGCCCGCAGGTGGACGTACTCGGCGAACGCCTCGGCGAGCCGGTCGGCCAGCGCCTTGACCATGATCGACCGGTAGTCGTCGTGCTCGGCCTCGTAGCGGGCGGCCAGGGCGTCGGCGCCGTGGACGGCGACCGCGAAGCCCCCGAGGTGGTCCCCGGCCCCGGCCACGTAGTCGGCCAGGCAGCGGTTGGCCCGCCCCTCCGGCTTGCCGGTCTGCTGCCGCAGCATCGGGAACCGGACCCCGTCGACCACGATGTCGTCGCCCTCGGCGTACGCGGGCCAGAAGCCGTACCCGCCGCGGGCCTCGAACGCACCCTCGGCCTCGATGGTGTCGAGCAGGGCGTTGGCGTCGTCGTACAGCTCCCGGGCCGCCGGCTGGTCGAGGATCCGCGGGAACTTGCCCTTCAACCCCCAGGCCAGGAACAGGAACTGCCAGTCGATCAGCGGGCGCAGCTCCCCGACCGGCAGCTCCACGGCGCGTACGCCCGTGAACGCGGGGGTCGGCAGGTCGGCGAAGTCGACCCGCTCGCGGTTGGCGCGGGCCTGCTCGAGGCTCAGCAGCCCCAGGCCCCGGCGGGTCAGGTGCTGCTCGCGCAGGCGCTCCTGCTCCGCCCGGTTGGCGGCGTCCAGCTTGCTGGCCCGCTCGGCGTCGAGCAGGTCGGACACCACCCCGACGACCAGGGACGCGTCCAGGACGTGCACGGTCGGGCCGTCGTAGGCGGGCGCGATCCGCACCGCGGTGTGCTGCTTCGAGGTCGTCGCCCCGCCGATCAGCAGCGGGAGGCGCAGACCGCGCCGGCGCATGTCGGCGGCGACCGTCACCATCTCGTCCAGCGACGGCGTGATCAGCCCGGACAGGCCGACGATGTCGGCGCCCTCGGCGACCGCGGTGTCCAGGATCTTCGCCGCCGGCACCATCACGCCGAGGTCGATGACCTCGTAGGCGTTGCAGCCCAGCACCACGCCGACGATGTTCTTGCCGATGTCGTGGACGTCGCCCTTGACGGTGGCGAGCACGACCTTGCCCCGGCTGTGTCCGGTGCTCTTCTCCTTGTCCATGAACGGCTCGAGGTAGGCGACGGCGCGTTTCATCACGCGGGCGCTCTTGACCACCTGCGGCAGGAACATCTTGCCGGCGCCGAACAGCTCCCCGACGACCTTCATGCCGTCCATGAGCGGACCCTCGATCACGTCGAGCGGGCGCCCGAGCAGCTGCCGCGCCTGCTCCGTGTCCTCCTCGACGAAGTCGACGACGCCGTGGACCAGCGCGTACGAGAGGCGCTCGTGGACCGAACCCCCGCGCCAGGACAGGTCGGCGGTCCGCCTGGTGCCGGTTCCCGTGACGGTGGACGCGAAGGACACCAGCCGCTCGGTCGCGTCCGGGCGCCGGTCGAACAGCACGTCCTCGACGAGCTCCAGCAGGTCGGCGGGGATGTCCTCGTAGACCGCGAGCTGGCCGGCGTTCACGATCCCCATGTCCAGCCCGGCGCGCACCGCGTGCAGCAGGAACGCCGAGTGCATCGCCTCGCGTACCACGTCGTTGCCCCGGAAGGAGAACGACAGGTTCGAGATGCCGCCGCTGGTCCGGGCGCCCGGGCAGCGCTGCTTGATGAGCGGCAGGGCGTCGATGAACGCCTTCGCGTACCCGTTGTGCTCGGGGATGCCGGTGGCGACGGCGAGCACGTTCGGGTCGAACACGATGTCCTCGGGCGCGAAGCCGGCCCGGCCGACCAGAAGGTCGTACGCGCGGGCGCAGATCTCCACCTTGCGCTGCGTGCTGTCGGCCTGCCCCTGCTCGTCGAAGGCCATCACGACGACGCCGGCGCCGAAGCCGCGGATCCGCCGGGCCTGGGCGAGAAACTCCTCCTCGCCCTCCTTGAGGCTGATCGAGTTGACCACGCCCTTGCCCTGCACGCACTTCAGCCCGGCCTCGAGCACGCGCCAGTTCGAGCTGTCGATCATGATCGGGACCTTGGCGATCTCCGGCTCGGTCGCGATCAGGTTGAGGAACGTGGTCATCGCCCGCTCGCTGTCGAGCAGGTCGGCGTCCATGTTGACGTCGAGGATGTTGGCGCCGCCGCGGACCTGGTCGAGGGCGACGTCGACCGCGCCCTGGAAGTCGTCCGCCTCGATCAGCCGCCGGAACCTCGCCGAGCCGGTGACGTTGGTCCGCTCACCGATCATCACGAAGCCGGTGTCCGGGCCGATCTCGAACGGCTCCAGGCCGCTGAACCGGGTCGTGGCCGGCGGGACGGCCACGGCCCGCGGGGCGACGCCCCGCACGGCGGTGGCGATCTGCGCGATGTGCTCCGGCGTGGTGCCGCAGCAGCCACCGACGACGTTGACCAGGCCGGCGGTGGCGAACTCGCCGATCAGCCGGGCCGTCTCCTCGGGTGTCTGGTCGTACCCGCCGAACGCGTTCGGCAGGCCGGCGTTCGGGTGGCAGGCCACGTAGGTGCCGGCGAGCCGGGCCAGGTCGGCGACGTACGGGCGGATCTCGGCCGCGCCGAGCGAGCAGTTGAGGCCGACGAGCAGCGGCTCGGCCCGCTCGACCGAGGTCCAGAAGGCTTCGACGGTCTGGCCCGACAGGGTCCGGCCGCTGAGGTCGACGATGGTGACCGAGATCCACAGCGGCAGGTCGGGGGCCACCTCGCGGGCCGCGGCGATCGCCGCCTTCACGTTGAGCGTGTCGAAGGCGGTCTCAATCATGAGCAGGTCGACGCCCCCCTCGGCCAGCGCCGCGATCTGCTCGCCGTAGGCGTCCTTGACCTGGTCGAAGGTGACCGCCCGGTACGCCGGGTCGTCGACCCGGGGCGACAGCGACAGGGTGACGTTCAACGGGCCGACCGAGCCCGCCACGAACCGGCCGCCGGCCTCGTCCGCCACCTGCCGCGCGAGCTGCGCGCCGCGCAGGTTCATCTCGCGGACCAGGTGCTCCAGGCCGTAGTCGGCCTGCCCGATGCTGGTCGCGGTGAACGTGTTGGTGGTGATCACGTCGGCGCCGGCCGACACGTACCGCCGGTGCAGGTCCAGGATCAGGTCCGGCCGGGTCAGGTTCAGCAGGTCCGGGTCACCCGTCACGTCACACGGATGCCCCTCGTCGACCACCGCACCGCGATAGTCGGCCGGAGCCAGCCCGGCGCGCTGCAACATCGTGCCCCACGCGCCGTCGAGGACCATGACCCGCTCGGCCATCGCGCGTCGCAGTGCCGCGACCACGTCGCTCCGGCTGCGTGAACCATCCATGCCAACCGCCTCCGTATCCACCGGAGGCGCCCTTGTCGTGAAGGTGCGAGCCGAGCGTGGCGGGCGGGGACGCCCGTTGCAGCGCCTCTCGACTCGGCCCCTGATCTTACCCGAGGCGCCCGGACAGATCGTGGGATTCCGATTCCTCGGGACGCCGGTACGGTTGGTGCTCACACCGCCGGTCCGTCGCACCGGGCCTTCCGCGCTCCGGGGCGCGGATCAGTTGCTGGCCGCGCCTCCGCCCCTCGACCCGGCCGAACAGGCAGCGAGGGCCCGCCAGGAGCACACCTGGCGGGCCCTCGCCTTCCCGGGTCCGGCGGCGTGTCCGGCAGATCGTCATCAACCCTCGCATCCGGAATCGCCAGAATGGCGGATCCCGAATCGTCGACTCAATGTCGGCGACACAGGGGTGTCCGAGCCCTCCGGATGCCGCCATGTCGGCGACATGGGGACGGATGACGGCTTCCGCGAGTTCGTCGAGATCCGGTACGGGGATCTGCTGCGGACCGCGTACCTGCTGACCGGGTCACGGCACGCGGCCGAAGATCTGGTGCAGCACGCGCTGATGCGGGCGATGCGACGGTGGCGGCAGGTGGACGAACCGATGGCGTACGTCCGCCGGATCATGGTCAACGAGCGGGTCAGCGTGTGGCACCGGCTCGGTTCCCGGGAGTTCCTGGCCGGCGTGACCGGCCCGTGGCGGCTGCACGCCGACCGGGGCCGGGGCCGGGACGTGGCGGACGAGGTCGTCGTACGCGAGGAGGTGCGCGCCGCCCTGCAGGGCCTGCCACCCCGGATGCGGGCCGTGTTGGTGCTGCGCTACTGGGAGGACCTCACGGAGGCGCAGATCGCCCGGACGTTGGGGTGCTCGGCCGGCACGGTGAAGAGCCTCGCGTCCCGCGGGATCGCCCGGCTGCGCGCGGCGCTGCCGGCGCCCCGGGCGGCGGCGTCCCGGCCGGA
The DNA here is from genome assembly GCF_039871625.1 of Micromonospora sp. B11E3. Classification (NCBI taxonomy): domain Bacteria; kingdom Bacillati; phylum Actinomycetota; class Actinomycetes; order Micromonosporales; family Micromonosporaceae; genus Micromonospora; species Micromonospora sp. B11E3. Next base: position 84,784 of record NZ_JBDPMC010000019.1, read on the forward strand.
CGAGCCGCCGCCTCTGCCGGAGGCTCCGGCACCGATGGTCGCACTGCCCGCCGTGACTAGCTCGAAAGGTGCGAACGATGGCCGATGACATCAGGGAGGCGTTGACCAGGCTCGCCGAGCCGGTGGTGCCGCGCCCCGACCCGTACCACCGGTTGCTGGTCCGCGTCCGGCGGCGCCGGCAGCGGCGTACGGCGGTGGCGGCCGTGGCCGGTCTGGCGGCGGTGGCGGTGGCGATGCCGGTGATCGGTACGGGGGGTTTACGGGCGCTGACCGACCCGGCGTCGTCGCCGCCACCCGCGGCGGGGACGTACCAGCCGGCGAGTCGGGTCGACAAGCCCATGGTGCGGCGGTTGTTGGACTCGCCCACCCGGGGCAACCTCGCCGGCGACACGGCGCTGATCGCCGACATCGAGCGGCAGTACCGGGCGGCCCCGCGCCCAACTGCTCGTCGACCCGGCGCTGGACGAGGTGAAGGTGCTGCTCGCGCACGACGCGCCGGGGGTCCGGGCGGTGGTGGTGGCGTTCCTGAACGACTCGCACGCGTTGCTTCGTTCCGCACTCGGTGACGCCGGAGCGTCCGTGCCGAAGCTGCTGAACACGACCGGCACCCCGGACCAACCGGAACCCCTGGAGCCGTTCGCCCTACTCGCCCGGCAGTCTCCGGTGGAGCAGGTCGTCAGCGTCACGGTCGGGCTGGCGCCGGCCGGGTGTCAGGTCGAGACCTCCGCCGACGGCCGCATCCAGCCGGACGGATCGGTTGTCCGGAGTTGGCAGGCGGTGAGCACCGACGGCTTCATCGTCCGGGGGGTGGGCCAGGCCACCGAACGGTGGCGGTTCACCTGCGACGGCGTCGTGCGGTACGACGGCGCGCCAGGCGGCGGCGTGGTGCGGTACGTCGGTCCCGGGGATGATCGCGCCGTGCAACACGTCGGACCCGGCGGTAACGGCGCGGACATGACCAGCCCGACGGAGAAGGAGCCGGTCTCCACCGACGGTGCACGCGGCACAGTGGACACCACGCTCGCCGCCACCGCGGTACGCGGCCTGAACAGCGCGCTCGAGACGCACGGGCTCACCGGATCGCCGGCCCAGGTGGTCTGGGGTGGACGGTTACCCGACTGGGTTCCCGGCGAGCCGGCGGCCGTGCTGGTGAACTCCTGCTCGCCCGACGGCGGCTGCGCCGCCCTGCTCGTGGCCGACGCCTATCCCGCGGCAGGCCTTGGCACCGGTCAACTACCAGACCGCCATCGGGCGTCCCGACCTGGTAGCCGTCGCTGTGCCGGGAGAGACGGGCGGCGTGCTGGTCGTCGGGCCGGAGTCAGCGGCCCGCGTCGAGTTGCTCGAAGGTAAAGGACGGACGATCGCCAGCGGGAGCCTGGAGGCCGGGGTGGGCGCGGTGCGCGTGGACCCCCGCCAGGTCACCAAGCTGCGAATCTTCGACAGGGACGGCCGAACCCTGCGTACCGAACCCACGCCGAGTCTCGGCCAGCTCGGCGAGCCGACCGTCTGGAACTGGTGACGCCGGCGCGTCGACAACTTCGGGGAAGATGCTGCCTGCCGGGCGCCGCGAGGCAGCATCTTCCCTGAAGTTGCGTGATGTTCGGGGCGGGGGGATCAGGCGATGGGGCCGAGCTGCTTGGTCAGGTCGACGAACGCCTGCCACGTCTTCGGGTCGAACTGGAGCGTGCCGCCGTCCCGGTCCTTCGTGTCGCGTACGAGCACGACGCCGGGCAGGTTGTCGGCCACCTCCACGCACGAGCCGCCGTTGGTCCCTGAGCGGGTCGACTTGTGCCACCTGGCTCCGGTCACGTCCATGTCTGCGCCGCCTCCCTGATCAGTTCAAGTGACTGCCTGCGCGAGAGGGCTTCACCTCTGACCACTTCCCACGTCCGCTGGAGGGTAGCAAGGTCGTCCACCCCGTCCACCACCTGCGCTTTGACCTGGTGGTCGAGGTGGGCTACCACCGCCCCGTCGCCCAGCGTGGCCAGGATGAAGGCTCCCTGTAGACCAAGATAGATGCCGGTCGGCCGGCGCAGCACCATGACGTCGAGCACGGCGACCAGCGGCACCGGAGACTCCCGGGTCAGGATCTGCTGCCGCTCCAGCCGCGACGCCACCCGCTGCTCGACCTCGGTCGGGAGGAGCAGACTGTGCGCCAGGATGGCGCGGGCGTACGCCTCGGTCTGCAGCAGGCCCGGCACGAACGCCGGCTCGTACCAGCGCAGCAGGGTGCCGTCGCCCTCCAACTCGATCCACTCGCGCAGCCACGTCGGCGTCACGTCCAGCTTGCCCAGGTCGCGCAGCATCCGCATGAACCGGCCCTCCCCACCCGGCTGATACGCGGGGTCGTGCGCCCGGTCGACGGCCTCCATGTACTCCTTCGTCGGCGGGCGCCCGCCCGTCTCCACGGAGCTGACGTGGGAGCCGGAGTACCCGATGGTCCGGCCGAACTCCTCCTGACTCGACCCGAGCGACGCCCGGAGCAGCCGAAGCTCGTTGAGTACGTAGTCGCTGGCGGTCCCCATCACTTCCCCAATTCCTGCTCGATCGTGCCGGCGAGACTTCCAGGAGCGCTCGTCCGCCCTTCCGACCTGCACGGACACGCGCGCGCGTTCCGACAGTAGTGGCGCCCTAAGCGGACTGTCACGGATGCGAACCCGTTACACGCCGGGAAAAGCACCCGACGCGCCACCGAGGGAAAGAACACCGACCAGCCAGAACCCGGCGAACAGCACCCAGGTGCCCGTCCGTTTGGATCGCGAGGCGCCTGGCCGCGATGAGGGTCATGACGAAGCACGTGCCTGACAGGGCATCCTCATCGCGTGGGCTCAGTTCATCCCCGCTACGAGCCGATCATGACACCGCCTGCCGATCCGGCGAGACGGCGGATGTGGTTGGCCGCACTGATCGGCGCGCTGCTGCTGTTTCACGCGCTGTTCACCGATCGTATGTCGGGGCCGCGGGGCCGCCGGCGGCAACCAGCGGCACCGGGGCCGCGCCCACCTACACACGTAGCTACGCCGGAGCGGTGATCGCCCAACGCTCGTGGTCCCGCCACGCCCCGTCGATGAACAGGTAGTCCGGCGAGTAGCCCTCCAGCCGGAAGCCAAGCTTGCGGGCCACCCGCCGCGACGGCTCGTTGCCCGGCTGGATGTTCGCCTCCAGCCGGTGCAGGCCCAGGGCGGTGAACGCGTGCTCGACCACCAGGCCGATGCCGGCCGAGGCGTGTCCCGTGCCGCCGTACGGCAGGAACGCGGCATAGCCGAGGTACCCGCCGCGCAGCGCGCCGAGCAGGATGCCGCTGATGTTGGCGTACCCGGCGATCGCCCCCGTGGCCCGGTCGCAGATCAGGTAGCCGGCGTGGTCCCGGCGACGGATCTTGCGCAGGTACGCGGCGTACGCCTCGACGGTGTCCGGGGCGGCCAGCCACGGGTGGTGCAGGTCGTGGCTGCGCCGGGCGGCGGCGACGAACTCGGCCTCGTCGGCGGGCCGGGGCCGACGGATGGCCGCCGCACCGGCCGTACGCAGGTATCTCACGGGGCCACTCTGACCGTGGCGGTGCGCCCCTGTCCAGCCGAACGGTGATCGTGAAACACCTCCCGCGAACGGCGACGCGGGCCGGCCCACACGTTCGGACCGGCCCGCGTCGACGTGGCGGGTCAGGAGGCCTCGCGCTTGCGCGCTCCCCGCAGTCCGGCGGCGACCACCAGGGCGCGGACCTCGGGAGCCGCCGTCACGCTGAGCGGTTCCCGGCGCAGCTCGCGGAGCAGCCCGGCGACCATGCCGACCATCACGAACAGGAACGGCAATGCGGCGAGGATGGTCAGCGACTGCAGGGCGGACAGCCCGCCCGCGAGCAGGAGCACCGCCGCCACCAGGCCGGTCAGGACGCCCCACATGGCGACGAGCCAACTCTTCGGCTCGATGGCGCCGCGCGAGGAGAGCGAGCCCATGACCACCGAGGCGGCGTCGGCTCCGCTGACGAAGAACAGCCCGACCAGCACCATCACCAGGATCGCGGTGACGGTGAAGAACGGGAACTGCCGCAGGACCGCGAACAGTGCCGCCTCGGGGCTCTCGGCCACGGCGGACGACAGGTCGGTGCCCCCGAGTTGCAGGTCGATGGCGGTGCCGCCGAACACGGAGAACCACACGAAGCTGACCAGGCTCGGGAGGGCCACCACACCGAGGACGAACTGCGGATGGTGCGGCCCCTGGAGATGCGGGCGATGAAGGAGCCGACGAACGGCGTCCAGGAGATCCACCACGCCCAGTAGAAGATGGTCCAGGCCGACATCCACTCCTGGCCCCCGAAGGCCCCGGTACGGAAGCTCATGGGGATCAGGTCGTAGAGGTATCCGCCGGCCGACGCCGTGAAGCTGTTGAGGATGAAGAGGGTGGGGCCCACCACGAACACGAAGAACAACAGCGCCACGGCGAGCACCATGTTCGTGTTGGACAGGTACTGGATGCCCCGCTTGACGCCGGTGACGGCGGAGATCACGAACGCGACGGTGAGCACCGCGATGATGCCGATCGCCAGCGCGTTGGACTTCGGCACGTTCCAGAGGTTCGTCAGGCCACTGTTGATCTGGAGGGCACCGAGACCGAGGGACACCGCCGATCCGAACAGCGTCGCGAAGATCGCGAAGACGTCGATGGCCTTGCCCGGGCCGCGCTCGGCGCGCCTGCCGATCAGCGGGAAGAAGGCGCTGCTGATGAGGCCGTGCCGACCCTTGCGGAAGGTGAAGTAGGCGATCGTCAGGCCCGCCACGCCGTAGATCGCCCACGGGTGCAGCGACCAGTGGAAGAACGAGTACTCCATCGCCTCCCGGGCCGCCTGCTGCGAGTTCGGTTCGGCGAGACCGCGCGGTGGAGTGGCGAGATGGGACAGCGGCTCGGCCGCGCCCCAGAACATCAGGCCGATGCCCATGCCGGCGCTGAACATCATCGCCACCCACGAGACGGTGGAGAACTCGGGCTTCTCGTCGTCGCGGCCGAGCCTGGTCCGGCCGTACCGGCTCATCGCCAGCCAGACCGACAGCACCACGAAGCCGGCGCTGGCCAGCACGAAGACCCAGCCGAAGGCTTTGACAACCCAGTCCAGCGCCGCGCCGGTGATCGCGGTCAGGCTGTCGGTCGCCACGATTCCCCAGACGACGAACAGCACGGACACCGCGGCGGCAATCCCGAGCACGGTCCAGTCGATGTCACGCGGTCGCCGGTCCGGCTGCGCGGGCACGTCGCCCGGCGTGGTGGTCTTTTCCGCCGTACCTGTCGACTCGGCGGACACGGTCATGGTCAATGGACCCTCCGTGGTATCGCGGGACGCGGGACGCACCTCCGGCGCGAACGCGCGCGGGCTGGCCCGCGCCCCTATGTTGATCCCGGGCGATCTGGACGCCCGGAAGCTCAAAACGTGCCGACGATTATGCAAGCCGCCACAACAATGACGAGCAGCAAAGGGTACGGCAGGAGATATTTCTCTCAAGATGGTTAAATCTTGATGAAGTCCATTTTTGTCATCCACTCGACCGGTGTCGCATGACTTAAAACATCATGTTCCATAACATCGCTTCTATCTGACATCAGGAGATATAGCCGTCTCAGCCATACTTTCCCTGAAACAGCGCGGACCGGCAGCGGCGGCGGTTCGGGCACCGGCACCGTGCAGATCAGCGGCTCGGTCCAGGGTTTGATCCCGGTGGGGTTGCTCGCCCCCTGTCGTAAGACTTGAACCTCTCGCCGCGTGAGGTCATAGCGTGGCCGGTGTGATCGGGAACGACACCGGCGCGCACCGGTGGAGCATCGGCGAACTGGCTCGGGCCAGCGGCGTGACCGTGCGCACGCTGCACCACTACGACGAGATCGGCGTGCTGCGGGCCAGCGCGCGCACCACGTCCGGGCACCGCCGGTACACGGCGGACGACCTGCGACGCCTGTACCGGGTACGCGCGCTGCGGGCGCTGGGCATGTCGTTGGACGAGATCAGGGAGGCGCTGGCGTCCTCCCCGGCGGAGGACCCGGCGGCGATGCGTGGCCTGCTGGCGGCCCAGCTTCGGCAGTTGACGGTTCAGGCGGACCGGATCCAGCAGCTGATCGCGCAGGTCACCGGGCTGCTGAGCCAACTCGACGGTGCCTCGATGCCCGATCCGGACCAGTTCCTGACGACCCTGGAGATGATCTCGATGCTGGACACGTACTTCACACCGGAACAGCGCGACGAGCTGGCCCGCCGCCGCAGCGAGCTGGGCGCCGACGCGGTCGAGGAAGCCCGAGTCCGCTTCGCCGACCTGGTCGAGCAGTTGCTGGCCCACGCGGATGCCGGCACCCCCGTCGACGATCCGCGGGTGCGGGACCTCGTACGGCAGTGGGACGAGTTGGGCAACGCCTTCCACGCCGAGGGGGTCGGCGGGGAGCAGACCAAGGCCGCGGCGCGGCGCATGTGGCAGGACCACCGCGACGAGCTGAGCGCCCGGCTGCCCTGGCCGGCCGAGAGGATGGCCGGGCTGATGGCGTACCTGGAACGGGCGCGCGCGGCAGGCTGAGTGGCGTTTCCGGGGCGGGCCCACCGCGTCGCCGGCGGGCCCGCCGCGGTCACGACCAGGGTGGCTCGCCCAGCAACTCCCGGCACGCCGTCATCATCTTCTGCTGGGCGGCGGCGATCCGGGCCTCGGCCTGTGTCATGTCCGCCTCGCCGTGGCTGGTCACGTAGAACTCGCCGGCCTCCTCCGCGGCCTCGATCAGCTCCCGGGCGGCGGCGCGGACGTCCGTGTCGGTCGAGCCCGCGGCCCGGACGAACGCACCGCCGGTGTTCCCGGCCCAGAAGAGAGGCTTCTCCCGCGTCAACTGGTACGCCATGGCGTTACAACCACGGCGGCTGGCGTCGTCGGGGCTGGGCCGGCTGGCGGCCGGCTTGTCGTCGGTGCACCCGGCGAGAAGCAGGGCGGCGCCGAGCACGGCTGCGGCAAGTGGACGGTGCACGGGGAGACAATAGGCGGTCATGACGACCGGCCCGCCGTCGGAGCCGGAAGGCCACCCGGTTCCGCCCGTGCTCGACCTCGGCGGTGAGCCCGGCGGAGGAGCCGCCAACCCATGGTCGGAAACGGGTCGGTGGAAGCCGGTCGATACCGTAGCCTGCACCGGCTGTCGGGCACACGGAACGGGGGAAACATGCGACGTCGACTTGCCACGGTAGGGCTGCTGTTGGTCGCCCTGACGGGGGGGCTGCGACACGGCAACCGACGCCGCCGGCGAGTCGGCCGGCGGGAAGACGCCCGCCCCCACGGCGACGCCGTTCGTCCCCGAGGTCGGCGCCTGCCACCCGGAGGTGGAGACGGTCGGGTACCGCGCCCTCTACCGGACGGTGGACTGCGCCAGGACCCACCGCACCGAGACCGTCCACGTCGGCACCTTGACGGGTGCCGGCGCCGACCGGGACACCCCGCCCCCGACCGGCTCGGCCGAGCTGCGCACCGCGTTCAAGGACTGCGACGCCCGGGCGACCGCGTTCGTCGGCGCCGACTGGCGCGGCGGGCTGATGACCGTCCAGGTGGTCGTTCCCGAGCCGCGGGACTGGACCGCCGGCAGCCGCTGGTATCGCTGCGACCTGTTCACCCTGCCGGCGCTCGACGGGAACACCGCCCGCGAGCACCCCGACGACCGGGCGGTGGAGCGTGACGGGAGCCTGCGCGGGATCCTGACCCGGCCGTCGCCGCTGGCCCACGGCTGCTTCAACGAGGACGAGTACGAGGACCTGGAGCCGGTCGCCTGCACCCGGCCGCACCGCTTCGAGTACGTCGGGGTCTGGACGGCGCCGTACGGCACGTACGAGGAGGTCGACCGCTCCTCGGACACGGTCCACCGGCACTGCCGCGAGGTGGTCGCCGCGTACACGAAGGGCACCCCGAACGCCGGGCTGGCACGCGGCGCCGGCACGACGTACCGGTTGCCCTCGCCGGAGGCGTGGGCCCGCGGCGACCGCGGGATCCGGTGCTTCCACTGGTCCGACGACCGGGTCAGGACGCGGTCGCTGAAGGGCTGAGGCGAGCCCCTGGTGGGCGCCGGCTAGAGCGGGCGGGGGTACGGCTGGTCCGCCGGCATCGGGACCTGGAGGAAGGTCGCGCCGCGCAGGTCCAGCCAGGCGCGCTCGGGCGCGCGGACGAGCCGCAGCATCACGTTCGTGCAGGCCGGGCAGCGGGCCACCAGCCCCGGGGCGTGCGGGTAGACCCGCATCCCCGCCATCGGGCCGGTGGTGCCGCAGGACTCACACCGCCCGGTGGCGGCGCTCAGGTCGACGGCGAACAACTCCCGCAGGGGGCCGTCCAGCACGTTCCCGTCCAGGTAGGACATGTCGGTCATCGAGTCTCCCTCATCCGGTCGGGCCGAACCGTTCGGTGCGGATGCGCGCGGGCTGGTGGCCGAGGCCGACCAGCAGGTCCGCCACCGTCTCCACGAACCCGGTCGGCCCGCAGACGTAGCAGAGCGGCTGGTCCTCGGGCGGCCAGCCGTTGGCGGTCACGTCCGCCGGGCCGATGCGGTGCGGCTCGCCGCGCCACCCCTGCGGCGCGTCGCGGGTGTACACGTACGCCACGTCCAGGCCCTCGTCGTCGCGGGCGCGGCGGCGCAGCTCCTCGGCGTAGAACACGTCGGCCGGGGTGCGCACCGAGTACAGCAGCCGGAACGGCGCCCGGCTGCCGGCGGCGCGGCGCGCCCGGATCATCGCCATCAGGGGGACCACGCCGGATCCGCCGGCGGCCAGCAGCACGGGGACGTCCTGCCCGGGCCGCCAGACGAACCAGCCGCCGACCGGCCCGCGCACCTCCACCGGGTCGCCGGGGGCGTACACGTCGATCAGGTACGGCGACACCTCGCCGTCGGGCACCCGCTGCACGGTCAGCGCGATCCGGTCGCCCTCGGCGGGCCCGGCGAGGGAGTACGACCGGGCGGCCTGGTAGCCGTCTTCGGCGGTGAGCCGGACGTCCAGGTGCTGGCCGGGCAGGTGCCCCGGCCAGCCCGGCGCGTCCAGGAGCAGCGTCTGCGCGGTGGGGGTCTCCACCCGACGCTCGACGAGCCGGGCCACCCGCCAGGTCAACGGGGCGCTCACCCGGCCGCCCCACGCCCCGCCGCCGCCCCACGCCGCGCGCTGCGCGCCCGGCGCCGGCCGCCGGTCAGTCGCCCGCGTACCGCTGCTCGCGCCACGGGTCACCGTAGTCGTGGTAGCCGGCCGTCTCCCAGAAGCCGGGCTCGTCCATGGTCTTCAGCCGGATGCCGCGCACCCACTTCGCGGACTTCCAGAAGTACAGGTGGGGCACCAGCAGCCGGGCCGGCCCCCCGTGCTCCGGCGGCAGGTCCCGGCCGGAGTACCGGTGGGCCACCCACGCCCGCCCGCCGCGCAGGTCGGCCAGCGGCAGGTTGGTGGTGTACCCGCCGTACGAGTGCGCGAGGGCGTACGTCGCCTCGGTGTCGACGCCGTCGAGCAGCACGTCCAGCGAGACGCCCTGCCAGTTCGTCCGCCGCTTCGACCAGCGGGTGACGCAGTGGATGTCGAGCGTCGGCGTCTCCTGGGGCAGGGCGGTGAACTCCGCCCAGGACCAACGGCGCTCGTCACCGGCCTCGGTCGTGATGACGAACTCCCAGGTGTCCAGCGGCACCTTCGGCGTCGGGCCGGCGGAGAGCACCGGGAAGTCCTCGGTCAGGTACTGGCCCGGCGGCAGGGCCGGCTCCGCCGAACGGGGCCGGCCCTGGAAGCCTGGCGTGACGATTCCCACCCGTCAGTCGTACCACCCCGGGGCGGGCGCGGCGGCCCGGTTCGCCCGGACCGCGCGTCAGTGGCCTTCGGTGGTGGCCGGCGACGCGGCTTCCCGGGTGGCGCGCAGGCTGGTGAGGGTGACGACGACCAGCACGCCGATGATGACGGCGAGCGAGGCGAGCGTCGGGATCTGCGGCACGCCGGGCCAGACGCCGTGCGCCCAGTGCAGCCCGAGCTTCACGCCGATGAAGGCGAGGATGATCGCCAGGCCGTAGCTGAGGTGCACGAGGCGGCTCAGCGCGGCGTGCAGCACGAAGTAGAGGGCGCGCAGGCCCAGCAGGGCGAACGCGTTGGTGGCGAAGACCAGGTACGGGTCCTCGGTGATGCCGTAGACCGCCGGCACCGAGTCCACGGCGAAGACCACGTCGGTGGCGAGCACGGCGACCACCACCAGGGCGAACGGGGTGAGCGCCCGCCGGCCGCCCTGCCGCACGGTCATCCTCGTGCCCTGGTACTCGTCGACGACCGGCATGAACCGGCGCAGCAGCCGCACCGACCGCATCCGGTTGATGTCGACCTCCTGCTCGTGGCCGGAGACGGCGTCGCGGAGCAGCTTGACCGCGGTGGCGACGAGGATGAGGCCGAACAGCAGGAACGCGAAGTCCAGCGTCTTGAGCGCCGCCGCGCCGAGGGCGATGAAGACGGCCCGCAGCACCAGCGCGCCGGCGATGCCGTAGAGCAGCACCCGCTGGGCGAGCACGGCCGGCACCGCGAACGCGGCCAGCAGCAGCATGAACACGAACAGGTTGTCGACGGAGAGCGACTTCTCCACCAGGTAACCGGTCAGGTACTCCAGGCCCTGCGCGGAGCCGTACCGGGACCAGACCCAGCCGCCGAAGGCCAGCGGCAGGGCGATGTAGAACGCCGACCAGCCGAGGGCCTCCCTGAGCGAGACCTCGTGCGGGCGGCGGGTCACCAGGAAGTCCAGGACCAGCAGGGCGAGCACGCCCGCGATGGTCACCGCCCAGAGCGTGGGCGTGCCCACCGACGCCAGCTCGGCGGCAGACAAATACGATAATTCGGTCATGGAGCCCCCTCGAACACCGTGTCATGTTCGAGGTCTCCTTCACCCACGCAGCCGTGGGCAACCACCCGGGGCACGCCCCGGGCGCGCCGTACTGACCGGAATGGTTCGTGGGAAGTACTCCCCTCGTGGCGCCAAGGCTAGGGCACCCTCCGCCGGGTCGCCAAGCCGACTTCCCGACCGTCACCGCCGGTTCCCGGCCGTCACCGTCGACGTCCCGGCCGTCACCGTCGACGTCCCGGCCGTCACCGTCGACGGCCCGGCCGTCACCCGGTGCTCGCGCCGCCACCGGCCGCCGCCCGGGTCGCCGCGAGGACGTCGGCGACGTCGAGGTCGGCCAGGCACGCCGGGCCGGACGGGTCCAGCGGGCAGCGGGCCTGCCACCAGCAGGGCTGCTCGGTGATCGCCGTGGGCAGCCGGTGGGGACAGTCGGGCAGCCCCTGGAGGTCGACGCCGGCGGAGGCCACGCTCACGGCCGTCCCGCCGACCCGGGTCGGCACGCCGGGTTCGGCCATCGTGCCGGCCCCGGCCGACACGCGGGCTTCGGCCATCGTGCCGGCCCCGGCCACCACCCGGGCTTCGGCCATGCCGTACCGGCGGGAGTCGGTCGGGCCGAACAGGCCCACCGTCGGCGCCCCGGCCGCGGCGGCCAGCCGGACCGGCCCGGTGTCCGGCCCCACCACCACCCCGCCGCGCCGGGCGACGGCCGCGAACTGGCCGGCGAGGCCGGGCAGGCCGCCCCGGGGCAGCGGCACCGCCACCGGGTCGACCGGGTCGGCTCCGACGGTCAGCACGGGATGACCGAGCCGGGTCAACGCGGCGGCCAAGTCCCGCCACCGCCCGGCCGGCCAGCGCTTCACCGCCATCCCCGCGTCGGTGACCAGCACCACCGGGGGCGCGGCCGGCTCGCCGACCAGGCGGGCCACGGCGCGTTCCCCGGCCGCCCGCGCCGCCGCCGGCAGGTGCACGCGCGGCCGGGTGGTCACGTCCACCCGGTCGAGCAGCCCCTCGGCGTGCAGGATCGCCAGGTAACGCTCCCCCACCGGCTGGTCGGGCGGCGGCCGGCGCCACAGGTCGGTGACGCAGCGCGCGCCGCTGGCCTCCAGCAGGTCAGGGATGCCGTCGTACCGGGTGGTGGTGACGGCCAGGTCCGGCGGGGCGGCGGTGAGGGCGTCGAGGACCGCCTCCCGCTCCGCGCCGGGCCGGCCGTGCCGGGGCGTACGCACGTGCGTCACCGCCGGGTCCGCGCGGACCAGCTCCGCCCCGGGCTCGTGGGTGAGCACCCGCAGCCGGGCACGCGGGTTGCGGCGGGCCAGGCCGTGCACCGCGGGCAGCAGCATCACCAGGTCGCCGATCCCGCCGAGCAGGTCCACGACCAGGATCTCGCCGTACGTCTCCGCCACCTCCTCACCCCCTCAGCAGCCCCGCGTACAGGTCCCGATGCGCGGCGGCCACCCGGGGCCAGGAGTACGCGGCGACGAACGCGCGCCCCCGCTCGGCCAGCCGCCGGCGCAGCACCGGATCGGACAGCAGCCGCCGCAGCGTGGCGACGATCTCCGCGCTGTCCCGCCGGGCGCGGATCACCGCCACCGCGCCGCTGCCGCTCAGCTCGTCGTCCCCGTCGGGCACGGTCACCGCGGTCGGGACGCCGTGGGCCAGCGCGGCCAGCAGCGCCCCGCTCTTCGTGCCCACCCCGGCGGTGAACGGCAGCACCACCACGTCGGCGGCGTGCAGCGCGGCGGAGACCCGCTCGGCCGGCAGGTGCCCGGTGAAGGTCACCGCGTCGGCCACCCCGTACCGCCGGGCGAGCCCGGTCAGCTCGACCCGGTACGCCGCCGCCTCCGCCTCGGGCAGCGCCTGGGAGGTGAACCCGCCGACCACCAGCAGGCGCAGGTCGGGGTGCGTCCGGCGCAGCTCGGGCAGCGCCTCGATCAGGTGCCGCAGCCCCTTCACGGGATGGACGAAGCCGAAGAACGCCAGCAGCGGCGTACCCTCGCCCAGCCCCAGCTCGGCGCGCAGCCGCAGCCCCTCGGTGGCCGCCCCGGGGAGGTCGGTGACGTTCGGGGCGATGGGCACGTGCACCGGCTCCCGGCCGGTGCGGGCGCGCACCACGGCGGCGTGGGCCGGGTTCGTGACGACGACCGCGCCGCTGGCCGGCACGAGCCGACCGGTCTCCCGGCACCACCGGCCGCCGCGTTCCACGATCGACCACAGGGGGCCGGGCAGCCAGCCGGGGGCCGCCCACGAGCCGTACTCGTGCAGGGTGGTGACCAGCGGGACGCCCCGGGGCAGCCGCAGCGGCAGCAGGCCGGGCACGCGGGAGAACCGGTACGCCGACGGGGCGAACTGCACGTGCACCACGTCGGGCCGCAGCCGGCGGACCTGCCTGACCGCCCGGCCGCAGGCCGCCCACCACCGGGCCGGCGACGTCCCGCCGTCCGGGCACACGCCGACGGCGGTGGCGTCGACGCCCGCCTCGGCCAGGGCCCGGGCCAGCCGCGCCACGTAGTCGCTGACCCCGTCGGCGTCGGGCCGGCCGGGGCCGTGCAGCAGGGCCACCCGGATCGGGCGTTCGTCGGCCACGCCACCCCCTCGCCTCGCCCTGTCGCGGGCGGATTCCCGGGGCCTTACAAGGCAAACACGCGCCGCCTACGGTGTACCGATGAGCGAGAGCGAGATCCAGGCGGGCGTCGGCGTGGGGCCCCTCGCCGGCGTACGGGTGGTCGAGCTGGCCGGCATCGGGCCCGGCCCGTTCGCGGCGATGATGCTGGCGGACCTGGGCGCCGACGTGGTGCGGGTCGACCGGGCAACCGACGTGGACCCGACGGCGTTCGGCACGCCGCACCCCGACCTGCTGCACCGGGGCCGCCGCTCGGTGGCGGTGGACCTGAAGTCGGCCGGCGGCCGGGAGGCGGTGCTGGCCCTGGTCGCCGGCGCGGACGCGCTGGTCGAGGGCTTCCGCCCCGGGGTCACCGAGCGGCTCGGCCTCGGCCCGGCCGACTGCCTGGCGGTCAACCCCCGCCTGGTGTACGGGCGGATGACCGGCTGGGGGCAGGACGGCCCGAACGCCCCGTACGCCGGCCACGACATCGACTACATCGCGCTGACCGGGGCGTTGCACGGCATCGGCCGCGCCGGGGAGCGCCCGGTGCCGCCCCTGAACCTGCTCGGCGACTTCGGCGGCGGCGGGATGATGCTCGCCCTGGGCGTCGTCTCCGCCCTGTACGCCGTCGCCGGCGGGGCCCGGGGCCAGGTCGTCGACGCGGCCATCGTGGACGGTGTGGCCGTGCTGTCCACGATGATCCACACGCTGCGCCGGACCGGCATGTGGCAGGACCCGCGCGGGGTGAACCTGCTCGACGGCGGCGCGCCGTTCTACGACACGTACGAGTGCGCCGACGGCCGGCACCTCGCCGTCGGCGCGCTGGAGCCCCGCTTCTACGACGAACTGGTGCGGCGTACGGGCTTCCCGCTGCCCGGCGACGAGGCGCCCGACCGCAACGACCCGGCGAACTGGGCGGCGCTGCGCGAGGCGTGGGGGCGGCTGTTCCGCACCCGTACCCGCGACGAGTGGACGGCGCTGCTCGGCTCCTCGGACGCCTGCGTCGCGCCGGTGCTGGACTGGGCGGAGGCCCCGCGGCACCCGCACCTGGCGGCCCGGGGGGTGTTCGTGGAGCACGCCGGGACGACCCAGCCGGCCCCCGCGCCCCGGTTCTCCGGCACCCCGACGGCGCTGCGCCGGCCGCCGCCGCACCCCGGCGAGCACACCGACGAGGTGCTGGCCGAGGCGGGCCTCACCGCCGACCGGATCGCCGCCCTGCGCGCCGAGGGGTCGGTGGCCTGACAGGCCGGCCGGGGTCGGTGGCCCGGCGGGTGGGCAGGGGTCGGTCGCCCGGCGGCCCCGGGACCTCCCCCGGTCCCGCCGGCCCTGGGCGTCAGGCGCGGCGCATGGTGGCGGCGCCCGGCGCGAGCGCCGGCTCGACCATGTCCCGGTAGTCGCGCGGCAGCTGCACCACCACGTCGTCGAACTCGCCGCCCGTGATCGCCTCGCGCAGGGTGACGAACACCGCCTGCACCGCCCCCCGCGCGGACCGCTCGTCGAGGCCCGCCCGCTGGCCCACCCGGGCGACGAACTCGGCCGCACCGAACCGGTGCGCGGCCTCCATGTCCGGGCTGGGCCGCAGCACCAGCTGCAACGGCTTGGGCAGCTGCGCCGCGAGGTCGAGCACCTCACCGCCGGTCAGCCGCTCGGCGAGGGTCTCCAGCGTGGCCCGGGTCAGCTCGACGGCCCGCTCGGAGTCCACCCGCGCCCGCCGGGCCACCAGGTCGATGAAGGTGTCGTAGTTCATGCGGCGCTCCTTCCGCTGCCTCGGACGGCCCGCGTACCCGTACCGGAAGGGCGGAAACGCCCCCGGTGGCCGGCGGAGATCGCGGCCCGCGACCGGGCGTGAGCGGCCCCTGCGCGGGTAACCGCGGCCGGTCGTGACCGGAGCGAGAAGCCGCGAGGAGCGCACACCATGGCGAGCTACGACGAGGTCCTGCGGTATCTGTCCAGCCTGGACTATCCCGCGGGAAAGGCCGACGTGCTCCGCGAGGCCGAGCGGGAGGGCGCCCCGCCGGACGTGCTGAAGGCGTTGCGGGCCCTGCCGCCGGTGGACTACGCCAACGGCAACGAGGTGGCGCGGTCCGCCGGCATCGAGGCGGCCCCCGAGGTCGGCCGGGCGCAGCGCGCGGCGCAGGCCCGGGACCGGCACCCGCGCGTGTCGCAGCACGTGCGCCGCATCTGAGCCGCCGGTACGTCGACGAGTGTCGGTGAGAGGGGAACCCTCCTCTACCGGGGGCGACAATACCGGGGGCGACAAGAAGCGGCCCTTCCTTGCCCGCCGGCCGGACGGGCACACCCCGGCGGCGGTGCAACTCACGGGGATGGGGCTCGTCGGCGCGCTGGCCGGCGGCCTGTCCGCGGTCCTCGTCTCGCCGGTCCTCGGCCCCCTGGTCGGCTGGGACGCGGCGGCGCTGGCCTGGCTGGTGCTTGTCTGGCGCGCGCTGTGGCCGCTGGACGCCCAACGCACCGCCCGGCTGGCCGTGTACGAGGACCCGAACCGGGCCGTCCGGGACGTACTGCTGTTGGGCGCCTGCCTGGCCAGCCTCGTCGCGGTCGCGGTCGTGCTGTCCGCCGCGCCCCGAGTCCCGTCCGGGCTGTTCCAGACCGCCTACGGTGTGCTGGGCGTGGTCAGCGTGCTGCTCTCCTGGCTGGTGGTGCACACCGTCTTCACGGCCCGGTACGCGCGCGTCTACTACACCGGAGCCGACGGCGGGGCGGTGTTCCACCAGGAGGAGCAGCCCCGCTACTCGGACTTCGCGTACCTGGCGTTCACCGTGGGGATGACGTTCCAGGTCTCCGACACGGACCTGACCAACAACGAGATGCGGACGACCGTGCTGCGGCACTCGCTGCTGTCGTACCTGTTCGGGGCGATCATCATCGCGGCGACCGTGAACCTGCTGGCCGGCCTGGCCCGGTGAGCCCTGGCCGGCCTGGCCCGGTGAGCCCGAGACCGAGCCGGGAACAGGCAGGCAGCGACAGGACGCCGGGAACAGGCAGGCAGCGACAGGACGCCGGGGACAGGCGGGCGCCCGGGCTGCGAACCGCGACCAGGGCGCCAACAGGAGCCTGTCCCCTGGCGGTGATCGCGACCCGAACCGGGTCGCACCGCCGACCGTCGTCGCCCCACCCGAACCGGGCGGGGCGCGACTGCTGTGATCATCCTATCGTCCGCATCAGCCGTACGGTCAAATTTCAGACAACTGTGGGCGCGATCACGATCATCCGGTCAGCTCGGCGTACCGCTTCTCCAGCTCCACCCGGGCGAGCGCGCCGACCAGCCAGGCCAGCCGCTCGGACTCCCCGGTGCCGGCCAGGCCGGCCAGGTCACGCGCGGAGCGCCCGAGGCCCAGCCGGCGTGCGGCGGCGAGGGCCTTGCGGTCCGCCACCGGGGCGACCTCCCGCCACAGCGCCTGCGCCTCGCGCAGGAACAGCTCCGTCGCCTCGGCACTCACCCCGGGCAGCTCCGCCAGCAGCGCCCGCTCGCCCGCCGGGTCGTAGTGCCCGGAGCCGCGCAACCGGCGCAGGTCGCCCCGGTACCGGTCCACGACGGTCCGGGCCAGATCGCCGAGGGTGTCGGCGAGCGCCCCCACGTCGCCGCGCTGCCCGGCCCCGCGCAGCACCCGCACCCGGTCGGCGTGCAGCGACCGGGCCAGCCGGGCGGCGCTGTCCCAGCCGGCGTCGCGCAGGGCCGCCGCGGCGTCCACCGCCCGCCGGAAGTCGCCCCGCCGGGCCAGCAGGACCGACAGGACGAGCAACTGGAACAGGCTCGACGGGTTGTTGGTGACCGGGAAGCCGTACTGCTCGGCGAAGCCGCGCCCGCTGCCGGCGAGCCGGCGTACCAGGCGCTTCTTGTCCTCGATGCTGGAGATCGCACTGGTCGGCATACCCGCGACTACCCGCGGCGCCGCCCGTCAGTCCTGCCGACGGTCAGCCCAGGACGTCCCCGGCGGTCAGCCCAGGAGGTCCCCGGCGGTCAGCCCAGGACGTCGCCGTGCCGGGTACGCGCCTTGAGTCGCGTGGTCGGCAGCTCGGGCGCCGGCAGCGGCGGGGCGGGGTCGTCAGCCACCACGCCGAACCGGCGGCCGGCCATCCAGTCCGCCCGGGCCGCCGCGACCTCCTCATGCGAGCGGCCCACGAAGTTCCACCACATCACCAGCGGCTCCTCGAACGGCGCGCCGCCGAGCAGCAGCAGGTGGCTGCCGGGGGCCGCGTGCAGGGTGAGGCTCTCCCGCCCGGCCGCGAGGTAGAGCAGCGCACCGGGCGTCACCGGCACGTCGCCCACCTGGGCGGAACCGGACATCGCCAGCAGGCCGTACTCGAAGTCGCGGCGCAACGGCAGCCGGGCCGGCGCCGCGCCGCGGGCGACGAGCTGCGCGCCGACCAGCGGCGTGTGCACCACGGCCGGGGACCGCTCCCCCGCGACCTCGCCGGCCAGCAGCGTGACGTCGAGGTCGCCGTCGCGCCAGACGGGCAGGTCGGCGTGGTGCGCGAAGTCGGCCGCGCCGGCCCGCGCCGGGTCCGGCAGGGCCACCCACAGCTGCACGCCGTGCATCACCGGCGGGTGCGCCGCGGGCGACCGCTCGGAGTGGGCGATGCCGTGGCCGGAAGTCATCACGTTGAGCTGGCCGGGGCGGATCGGCTGGACGTTGCCCAGGCTGTCCCGGTGCACGATCTCCCCGTCCAGCAACCACGTGACGGTCTGCAGCCCCGTGTGCGGGTGCGGTGGGACCTCCATCCCGGGCCGGTCGGCGACGTCGTCCGGGCCGAAGTGGTCCACGAAGCACCACGCCCCGACCATTCGGCGCCGGCGCTGCGGCAGCAGTCGGCGCACCGTCGTGTAGCGGCCGAGCGGCACGTCGTGCCCGGGCAGCAGCACACTCCCCGGGTCGACGGGCGCCACGCCGGCCGGGCGGGTCTGCGCCGGCAACGATTCGGTACGGTCCACCCGGCCGACTGTACGCGCACCGCCACCTGCGAGGACGCCGGTGGCCGTTCGCTGTTCGCTGTTCGCTGGTTGCTGGTTGGCTGGTTGCTGTCGGGGCTGGGGGCGACCGTGCCCGGCTCCGGGCGGTCAGGCTTGATCCCTGCGCCGGGCACGGT
>NZ_JBDPMC010000190.1:0-1949 GCF_039871625.1 Micromonospora sp. B11E3
TTATGGTTGTCGGCGTGAACTTGAAGGAGTGGGCGGCGGCAACCGGTGTCTCGTATGTGACCGCGCGGCGGCAGTACGCGGCGGGGATGCTGCCCGTTCCGACGTATCGGCTCGGCCGGCTCATCATGGTCGGCGAACCGCTGACCGGCGTGGCTCCGGATGCTGGGCAGGTCGTGGTGTATGTCCGGGTCTCGTCGGCCGACCAGCAGGCGGACCTGGACCGGCAGGTCGCCCGGGTCACGATGTGGGCGACCGGGCAGCGCCTGGCCGTCGATCGGGTGGTGACCGAGGTCGGCTCGGCGCTCGACGGGCACCGCAAGAAGTTCCTCGCGTTGCTGCGCGACCCGGCCGTGGCCACGATCGTGGTCGAGCACCGCGACCGGTTCGCCCGGTTCGGAGCCGAGTACGTCGACGCTGCTCTCGCCGCGCAGGGCCGCCGCCTGCTCGTGGTCGATCCCGCCGAGGTGGACGACGACGTCGTGCGCGACGTGACCGAGATCCTGACGTCGCTGTGCGCCCGCCTGTACGGCCGCCGCGCCGGCGCGAACCGCGTCCGCCGCGCCATCGAGGCTGTCATCGAGGAGCCGGCGTGAAGACGATCCAGGCTTACCGGTTCGCCCTCGACCTGACCCCCGGCCAGGAACGCGACGTACTCGCGCACGCCGGTGCCGCCCGGGTCGCGTACAACTGGGCGCTCGCCCGGGTCGCAGCCGTCATGGCCCAGAGGGCCGCCGAACGCAGCTACGGTGTTCCGGACGGCCAGCTCACCCCGGCTGTCTCGTGGTCGCTGCCCGCGCTACGCAAGGCGTGGAACGCCGCCAAGCAGGACGTTGCGCCGTGGTGGGCCGGGTGCTCGAAGGAGGCGTTCAACACCGGCCTCGACGCGCTGGCTCGCGGGTTGAAGAACTGGTCGGACTCCCGGACGGGTAAGCGGGCCGGCCGGCCGGTCGGGTTCCCTCGGTTCAAGTCCCGCCGCCGCACCACGCCCAGCGTGCGGTTCACCACCGGAGCGATCCGCGTCGAGCCGGACCGCACGCATGTGGTGCTGCCGCGGTTGGGACGGTTGAAGCTGCACGAGTCGGCCCGCAAGCTGGCCCGCCGCCTCGACAACGGCACCGCCCGGATCATGTCCGCGACCGTCCGGCGCGACGGCAGCCGGTGGCACCTCGCGTTCACTGTCGCAGTCGAGCGAGCCGAACGCCGACCGACGCGGCCCGACTCGACGATCGGAGTCGACGTCGGCATCACGAACCTTGCCGTGCTGTCCACCGGCGAAACGGTGCCCAACCCGCGCCACCTGACCGCTGCCCAGCAGCGCCTGCGGCACCTCGGCCGGGCGCTGTCGCGCAAGACCGGCCCGGACGGCAGGACCGGCCGCCGCCCCTCCCACCGCTGGCAGCGCGCCGCGAACAGGCTCGGCCGCGCCCACGCCCGGGTCGCCAACCTGCGCCGCGACGGGCTGCACAAGCTCACCACCCGCCTCGCGGCCGAGCACGCCACGATCGTGATCGAAGACCTCAACGTCACCGGCATGCTCGCCAACCGGCGACTCGCCAGGCACATCGCCGACGCCGGATTCGCCGAACTCCGCCGGCAGCTCGCATACAAAACCCAGTGGAGCGGCGGCCGGCTGATCGTGGCCGACCGGTGGTACCCGTCCTCGAAAACCTGCTCGGGCTGCGGCACGGTGAAAACCAAGCTGGCCCTGTCCGAACGCACCTACCACTGCCAGGCGTGCGGCCTGGTCACAGACCGCGACCGCAACGCCTCGCTCAACCTGGCCGCCCTGGCGGCCCAGTTCGACACCGCCGGGAGTGGCCCGGTGGCAGCACGTGGAGCCGACCAGAAGACCCGCCAACACGGGCAGGCGGCTGTGAAACGTGAACCCGGCACGGCAGCCGCCGGTCAGACCGGGACCGTCCCACCGCAAGGCGGGACTACCAACCGTG
>NZ_JBDPMC010000191.1:0-1900 GCF_039871625.1 Micromonospora sp. B11E3
GATGACCGCATGGGTGAAAGCCTGGGCACAGGGACTGCAGGGTAAGCCCGCCCCCAACGGCCACCCCTACACCCAGCGGGCGGTAGCCACACTATCCGGCAAACTGATCGACCAGACATCGGTCGGGGCATATTGGCGGGAGGCGGCGCCGCCGCTGCCCCCACCACCAGATCACGTGGTCACATGGCGGCCCGGCAAGGACGGGCCCGCCACCCTCCACGAATACCTGAAGACGCTGGAAGAAAAGGGTGAACTCCCCGACCGGGTATCCCTGGACCCCGACAAACAGGGGAAGCTGGGGTCGGGGATGGCCGCATGGGTGAAAGCCTGGGCACAGGGACTACAGGGTAAGACCGCCCCCAACGGCCACCCCTACACCCAGCGGGCGGTAGCCACACTATCCGGCAAACTGATCACCCAGACATCGGTCGGGAAATATTGGCGGGAGGCGGCACCGCCGCTGCCCCCACCACCAGATCACGTGGTCACATGGCGGCCCAGCAAGGACGGGCCCGCTACCCTCCACGCATACCTGAAGAAGCTGGAAGAAAAGGGTGAACTCCCCGACCGGGTATCCCTGACCACCGACAAAAAGGGGAAGCTGGGGCCGGGGATGGCCGCATGGGTGAAAGCCTGGGCACAGGGACTCCAGGGCGAGACCGCCCCCAACGGCCACCCCTACACCCACGATGCGGTAGCCACACTATCCGGCAAACTGATCGACCAGACATCGGTCGGGAGATATTGGCGGGAGGCGGCGCCGCCGCTGCCCCCACCGCCAGATCACGTGGTCACTTGGCGGCCCAGCAAGGACGGGCCCGCTACCCTCCACGCATACCTGAAGACGCTGAAAGAAAAGGGTGAACTCCCCGACCGGGTATCCCTGACCCCCGACAAACAGGGGAAGCTGGGGCCGGGGATGGCCGCATGGGTGAAAGCCTGGGCACAGGGACTGCAGGGTAAGCCCGCCCCCGACGGCCACCCCTACACCCACGATGCGGTAGCCAAACTATCCGGCAAACTGATCACCCAAGAATCGGTCGGGAAATATTGGCGGGAGGCGGCGCCGCCGCTGCCCCCACCACCAGATCACGTGGTCACTTGGCGGCCCAGCAAGGACGGGCCTGCCACCCTCCGCGCATACCTGAAGAAGCTGGAAGAAAAGGGTGAACTCCCCGACCGGGTATCCCTGAACCCCGACAAACAGGGGCATCTGGGGCCGGGGACGGCCGCATGGGTGAAAGCCTGGGCACAGGGACTGCAGGGTAAGCCCGCCCCCAACGGCCACCCCTACACCCAGAAGGAGGTAGCCACACTATCCGGCAAACTGATCGACCAGACATCGGTCGGGAGATATTGGCGGGAGGCGGCGCCGCCGCTGCCCCCACCACCAGATCACGTGGTCACATGGCGGCCCAGCACGGACGGACCCGCCACCCTCCGCGCATACCTGAAGACGCTGGAAGAAAAGGGTGAACTCCCCGACCGGGTATCCCTGAACCCCGACAAACAGGGGCATCTGGGGCCGGGGATGGCCGCATGGGTGAAAGCCTGGGCACAGGCAATGAAGGGTGAGCCCGCCCCCAACGGCCACCCCTACACCCAGAAGGAGGTAGCCAAACTATCCGGCAAACTGATCACCCAGGTATCGGTCGGGAATTATTGGCGGGAGGCGGCGCCGCCGCTGCCCCCACCACCAGATCACGTGGTCACATGGCGGCCCAGCAAGGACGGGCCCGCCACCCTCCACGCATACCTGAAGACGCTGAAAGAAAAGGGTGAACTCCCCGACCGGGTATCCCTGACCACCGACAAACAGGGGAAGCTGGGGCCAGGGATGACCGCATGGGTGAAAGCCTGGGCACAGGGACTGCAGGGTAAGCCCGCCCCCAACGGCCAC
>NZ_JBDPMC010000192.1:0-1787 GCF_039871625.1 Micromonospora sp. B11E3
AGGCTGCACGGCGAACTCGGCCACGTCCCACCCGCCGAACACGAGGCACTCCACGCGATGACCCACCCGGTCACCGCACCCCTGAAAACCAGCTAACCAACTCTCCATTAAACCCGGGGCTTGACAGAGAGGGTGCCGGCGGCGCGGAGCAGGTTGTGGCAGATCGCGGCCAGGATGCACCAGGCGGCGTTGGCGGCGAACACGCCTGATGGCTGATGTGCCCAAGGGCCGTCGATGAGGTCGGACCACACGGTTTCGCAGATGGCGTGGTGTCGGCGGGTGACGTCGGCCTGGTCGGCGGGTTCGGGGTTGTTGGTGAAGAACGGGTGGTAGCGCCAGACCGGGAACAACGGTCTTGAGTGTTGGCGTCCAGCACGCGGCGCACCACGAGCCAGCCGGTGGTCTCGTGGCGGGTGTCAGCGAAGGCGGTGAACCGCACTTCGGCGACCTGGGCGTCGGAGATCAGTTCGCCGGTGTCGGGGTCGATGACGGCGCCGGGGTAGTGCACCGGCGTGTACTGCTCGTCGCCGATGGCGGCGATCGCGGCGTCCACGGCGGGGTTGCGGGCGATCGCGAACGAGAATCTGGCCCCGGCCTTGACGACCGCGGTGACGATCTTGCCGGCGCAGTACGCGGAGTCGCCGCGTACCAGGATGTTCGCCGGATCCGCGCCGGCCGCGACTGCTGGTGTTGATCGCCTCGGTGAGCATGGACGCCGCGCCACGCGACGATCCGGCGCGCCCGGCCCGTAACCGCACCCCGGCCACGACTGGCGCTGCGATCTCGGTACAGATGGTCACGGCCAGGGGTGACAGGCCCCGCCGCAGGATGGTCTTGCCGGCAATCTTCGTGTGCCCGAACGAGGCGCCCTGCTTGGCGTGCCCATACACCGGGCGCAGCAGCGAATCGATATCGATGAAGACGCGGTCGTCGATGCCGTCCAGCACCGGGGTCCGCTGCGCGAGGGCGACCACCAGCCGGCGCAGCACTGCCGACAACTGCCGGGTATGACCGTGGGTGAACTCCCGCAGGAAGATCCCCAACGTCGCGGCCGCGTAGACCCCACCGAACAGCTTCTTCATCCCGCCGGAGCGGATGACATCCAAGTCACTGATGCTGTCCGCGCCGGCGACCTGCGCACCCTCGGCGACCTGGGCTACGAAGGCGAGTCCGACACCATCACCGTGGCGATCAAGAAACCCAAGGGCGGCCGGCTCACGACAACCCAGCAGCAACTCAACAAGGCCCACAACAGCCTGCGCGCTATCGGCGAACGCGGAAACTCACTGCTCAAGACCACATTCAAGGCGCTCCGCAACGTCAGCCTCAATCCGTGGCGGATCGGCAAGATCGTGGCAGCAGCGCTCGCTCTGCTGCACTTCGAACACGCCCGAACCACATGATCACCATCGGTGATCAAACCCTTGCGCGGAATGGCTCATTGCCGGCCCTCGTCGACGCCCACCTGGCGGGGTGCGCGGCGTGCCGGCAGTGCGCAGTCCTTCGCAGACGCCACCGACCCCGGAGGCTCCCAGCTCAAGGCACTGCTACCCGACTACGCAATCGCCCTGGGGGATCCCGGCCAGCCGGTAGGACGTTGGCACACGACCGGCAGACCCGCGTCGCAGGTTCCGCAAATTAACTAGCGTCATTTGGGCTAAGAGCGACCGGCAATAGGCACCCAGGATCCGGACAGGTAGGTACCCGGAGTAGCAAACAGGCACGGGACATCGATCATCGGAGTTCTCTACGCTCAGTGATCGACGGGAGTCCCGTGCCTGCCTTGC
>NZ_JBDPMC010000193.1:0-1766 GCF_039871625.1 Micromonospora sp. B11E3
TTAGGGCTCGCAGATAATTAACTCGCCGGTTTGATCTTGGCGGCTTCTGCGTTGGCGATGAAGCTGACGATGTCGGTGGGCGTGTGGAACCGTGCTGTCGAGGCAATGGCCGTGTGGTCGTGGTGGTCGAGGAGTTTCTGGGTTTCGGCGATGGCGCGGGTGATCTGGCTTCGGTGGACTCCGAACAGCTGGGCGAGGAGTGGTTGCGGGAAGGATCGGCGGAGGTAGAGAACGGTGGCCAGAACGCGGTCGGCTGGCGTGAGTTTGGGTGGTGGGCCGGCTCCGGGGGCGCGGCGGCGTTCTGAGCCGCGCCGGATGTGACGTTGCTGTTCACGCTGGGCCGCTTGGGCTGCGGCGAGTTCGGCGGTGATGTCTTCGAGCTGCTGACGGGGCATGCCTGTCAAGGCGGGATGGGACAGCGTGTGGCGGTCCGGGCCGGTCAGATCCCGTGGTGCGGGCTGCGAGGGCATGTCGCCGGGATCGGGTTGGGGGCCATGCGCGGTGCGTGGGTTCAGTGTGTAGTTCCAGTCGCCGTGGAAATCGTGGCGGGTGATGTCCAACGTGGTCATGGTTTCCTCGCTGACCTCGATCCCGATGGGGTAGCTGCCGGTGTCGAGTTCGGCGTGCACCCGTAGGCCGGTGCCGGTGGTGGTCGCGGCGATGCTCTCCAGGATGACCTCGTGGCTGGTCAACGGTTGACCGCGCCAGTTCATCGTGATGTGACAGAACAGCCGGTGCTCTATCTTGTTCCACTTCGAGGTCCCAGGTGGCAGGTGGCAGACGGTGATGGCCAGTCCGATTTCGGTGGCCAGGGCCGCCAGCTCGGCCTTCCACGCCCGGGTGCGGTAGCTGTTGGAACCGCCCGCGTCCGCGGTGATCAGCAGCCGTTGCGCCTGTGGGTAGCCGGCCTGGCCGGCACCGGTCCACCAGCGGCGGATGGACTCCACCGCGAACCCGGCGGTGTCATGGTCGGTGCCGACGTTGACCCAGCCGGTGTTCGCGGCCAGGTCGTAGATCCCGTACGGCACCGCTTTACCGAGATCCTTGTCCGGGAAGTCATGGGTGCCGACCTTGACCGGGTCACCTTTCGGCGACCAGGTCCGGCCGGCGTTCTTGAACTGCCCGATGATCTCCTTCTTCTTGCAGTCCACGCTGATCACCGGGTCGCCGGCGTCCCGGAACACGCGTGCCTGTTCGTTGATGTAGCGGAACTGCGCGTCCCGATCGGGATGCTGACGACCTTCCAGGGTCTTCGCGTTGCCCTGCAGGCTGAAACCCTCGGAGCGCAGCACGTCACCGACCGTGTCCGCCGACACCCGATGACCTTGGCGAGTCAACTCAGAGGCAAGGTTGCGGGTCGACTTCGTCGTCCACCGCAACGGTGACATCGGATCCCCACGCATATCCGGCTCCACTAGCGCCAGCAACGCGGCCCGCAGTCCCGGATCGACGTCCACCACACGCTTACGACCCCCACCAGGCCGACGCACCCGACCCAGCGGGGCCCGCCCCGAGTCAAGCTCGCTGACACCCAACGACACGGTCGCCTCACGAACCCCGGCCGCCCGCGCGACCATCCGGATCCCGCCATGGCCGATCGAGCGCGCCTCCGCGCCGAACAGCAGACGCCGCTGACGCTCATCTAGATGCGGAACGATCGCTTCGAACTTCGCCGCCAGCACCGCTTGCCGTTCGTCCACTGTGCTCATACCACAAAACCGAGGGCCATTCACGAAGACTACGGGTTAATTATCTGCGAGCCCTTA